>JACIWP010000429.1 GCA_014360855.1 Anaerolineae bacterium | reverse complement strand
CACCAGCGCAAAGGCCAGCACGATCTTCCACATCAGGCTACGCATCTTCCTTCACCTCGAACCGATATCCCACTCCGAAGACGGTATGAATATAACGCGGCCGGCGCGGATCTGGCTCGATCTTGCGGCGCAGATTCTTGATATGCGCGTCAATAGTGCGTTCAAACCCCTCATAGGCCGCGTACCCCTGCACCTTCTCCAGGAGCTGAAGCCGGGTAAAGACGCGTCCCGGCTCCCGCGCCATGGTAGCCAGCAGATCGAACTCCGTGGGGGTCAGCTCCACCGTCTTGCCGGCCACGCTGACCTGCCGGCGGACGGGATCAATCCGCACATCGCCGGCCTCAATCAGCTCCGCCGCCGGCTCCTCCCCCTTCTCGGTGCGGCGGAGCACGGCCCGTACCCGCGCCAGCAGTTCGCGCGGTGAGAACGGCTTGGTCACATAGTCGTCCGCGCCCAGCTCCAGGCCGGCCACCCTGTCCGCCTCATCCACGCGCGCCGTCAACATGATGATGGGAAGGTTCGATTCCTTGCGGATCTGCCGCGCCACGTCCAGCCCATCCATCTCGGGCAGGCCCAGGTCCAATATCACCAGATGGGGCTGTTCGAGACGGACTGCCTGAAGCGCCTGCCGGCCGCTGTTGGCCGTCACCACGCGAAAGCCGGCCTGCTCCAAATAGTCGCGCACCAGCCGCACGATCTTCGCCTCGTCATCTACCACCAGAATGGTCTTGCGCATTTTCACCCCTTCCCCGCAATTCTTGCCTGCAAGCATACCCCATTCCGCCCAGAGAATCAACTCTAATATTAATGTTCGTCGGCCCCCTCCGCGTTCATGATTGCACATCATCCATTCTGTGGTATAATAACAGTAGGGCATTTCCGCAATATGCATGGGGAAAATGCCCGCCGGCTTCGCCCAAGGCTCCTTCCATCAGGAGGAAACGCGGATGTCCGATCCCAAGAGCAATATCAGCAAGCGCTCCATTGCCCTCATTCTATCCCTGCTACTGCTCTTCAGCCTGGTTCCCACGGTCTCTGCTGTCACCATCTACGGCGCAATCCAGGGCACGGTTTCCTGCGAGGGCAGTCCGGTGAGCGGAACGGTGGTCTCCGTCGCCGGCCCTCTGCCCTCCACCAGCATTATCTGGACGGGCACCACCAACGCCGCCGGCGTCTACTTCACCGATTTCATCCTCCCTCCGGGGGATTACACGGTCCAGCTCTTCTACCTGGAAGGCGTCTGCCAGTTCGCTGAACCCATCAAGCCGGCCGCGGTCGCCGACGGCAGCACCACTACGGTGGACTTCAGCGGCACGGCCTGCGCCGATATCATCCAGAACGGCTCCTTTGAAACCATGGATGTCTGGCAGGTCGGCCCCACCCCCTGGCCGGCGCGCTACTCCACCACCTATGTGCGCACCGGCCTGCGCTCCATGCGCTCCGGCATCGAACCATCCGAGACAGACCGCGTTACCGAATCCTCGTTTTTTCAGCGCATCACCGTGCCGGCGGACGCCGCCAGCGTCACCCTGACCTTCTGGTAC
>JACIWP010000428.1 GCA_014360855.1 Anaerolineae bacterium | reverse complement strand
GAATTCCTCCGGCGTGTCTCCCAGCAGAAGCTCCCGCCCATGTGCGACGCCCAATCCCTCACAGCCCAACGAGGTGGAGACGATAGCCTTCCCCATGGCCATGGCGCTGAGGACCTTCAGCCGGGTGCCGCCTCCCACCCGCAGGGGCACCACGTAGACATCGGCGGCGGAGAAATAGGGACGGTCATCGGGCACATAGCCGGTGACCAGGACGCCGGGCAGTTGGGAGAGCCGGCGCACCAAAGGGTGCGGATCGCGCCCCACGATGGCGAACACCGCGCCGGGGAATTCCGTCCGGATGCGCGGCAGGACCTCCTCGGCGAACCAGATGGCGGCATCCACATTGGGTCGGAAATCCATCTTGCCGGTGAAGACCAACGCCGGCCGGGGGATATCCGCCGGCGGCAGGGCGAGCGCCGGCGAATAATGGTCCAGGTCCACCCCGTTGGGGACCACGACGGCGTTCAGGCCGGGCACCAGCCGCTGGAGCGCCAGGCGGTCTGCCTCGGACACTGCGACCACGTGATCCACCGTCCGGCAGAGGCGCGCCTCGAAGCGCCGCAGTTTGCGCCACTGGATGAAGGAATAGAGGGCGCCGGCGGCGCGCCGCGGCCGCCAGCACTGGCGCAGGTCGGTCTCGAAAGCGCGCTGTTGGAGCAGGTATTCGGCGTTCAGGTCGTCGAAGATGAGGACGGGCCGGCGGTCTGATGGGGCCATCTGCCGGCGCCAGCCGGCGATCTGCAGGAGATAACGTCCCACGTCAATGCCCACGCCCAGCACCGCATGGTACGATTCGGCGCGCAGTGCCTCCTGCACCAGGCCGGCGAAGCGCGGCGAGGCGAAGCGCAGAGCCATATCGGGCTGGGGCGAGAAGAAGGTGGTCAGGGCGCGCTGGAAGAGCGAGCGCTGGGGCGTGAGGTCCCAGGCGATGCGCCGGCACAGCTCTTGGAGTGGGCCGGCCGCCGGCACCTCCTCCGGCCGGGTCACGAACGAGAGCAGGTCAATCTCCGCCCGGGCGGCCAACTGCCGCAGGATGTTGAAACTGCGGATGGTGGCGCCCTGGTGCGGCGGGTAAGGGAGCTGGGATGACAGCACCAATAGGCGGTAAGGTTTGGGGGTGAGAGCTGGCGTCGTCATTGGGCGTCCAACCCGGCGGAAGGGCCGGCCTATGCGGCCTGGCCGGCGACCTGGCGGTACACGGCCAGGGTCTGTTCGGCGGCCTTTTCCCAGGAGAAGAGCTTGGCCCGCGCCAATCCGCGCTCGCGCATCTGGACGCGCAGAGCCTCGTCCGTTAGGGCGCGCCAGATCGCGACGGTCAGGTCTTCCACATCGTGGGGGTCAATGAGCAGGCCGGCATCCCCCACGATTTCCGGCATGGCCGACACGTTCGAGACGATGACCGGGGTGCCGCAGGACATGGCCTCCAGTGGGGGCAGGCCGAACCCCTCGTAGAAGGCGGGATGGACGAGCACATCGGCGGCGTTGTAGAGATAGAGCAGATGCTCGACCGGCACATGGCCCAGGAAGATGCAGTCGTCCTCCAGGCGGAGCTGG
>JACIWP010000427.1:492-1563 GCA_014360855.1 Anaerolineae bacterium | reverse complement strand
GCGACGTACATCTGCAGTACGGCCCGGTCTATCACCGCCTCTGGCGGGATCATCCCTAAGTCGAACCACAGCACGCTCTCCGCCCACCCGCCGGCGCGCACCGCCAGCTTCTGGTACGCCCCGTAATTGGTGTCCGGTGCCCAGGCGTTCAGGGTACTGTCCCGCACCTCGGCATGGCCATATCCCCGCTGGATCACGACCTGCTGATACTGAAGCGGCGACGGCGGCGTAAACGTCGGCGTTGGTGTAGGCGGCGGTGGTGTCACAGTAGGCGTATGCGTGGGGGTCGGTGTCGGCGGAATGGGTTCGCCCTGGGGAAGCTCCCAGAAGAAGTTGGACTCGTACAGCACCCCACAACCGCCGGCGGGGAAGCGGATGAGATTATGGGAGACCGCCTGCCCACCCGAAAGCGACTGCGCGGCCACAGGGTTAAATCCCGGATGATAGTTCAGCAGGAAGAACGATCCGTATTCCTGGAAACGGGTGTTCGCGAGCACGGAGAAAGCGCCGGCGGCATCGGTCGTGGCCTGTGCCAGCAGGACGGGGTTCTCAAACAGCGTGCCGGCCGTGCCGAACACCTGTACCCGCGCGCCCGGGCTGGGCTGGTCGACCGCCGGCGGCACTCCCAGCACCACCTTGCCGGCAAAGCGGAACCCGCAGGAGGCCGGCGTGGCGGTCGCGGTAGGCGTTGGCGTAGCGGTGGGAGTGTCAGTAGAAGTTGGTGTACATGTCGCAGTAGGGGTGAACGTTTCGGTAGGTGTGGCCGTGGGCGTCGCCGTTGGCTCCCCTCCGCCGCCCTGCAAATTCAGCACTGTCCAACCGCCGATCTGATAGGTGCCGGTTTGCTTGGCCCATTGGTAATACGGGCCTCCGATGAGGAAGTAGACCGTACTGCCGGCCGGCACATTATCAATATCGAGGATGTACTTGCGCGAGGTGCCGCTGGTGAAAGCGGTCGTCTCCGCCACCTTAACCCCGTTGACCCAGGCCTGAATCGGGGTGCCCTCATCCACATAGGAGAAATCAGCCAGCCGGACGGTGCCCTCAAAGCGGTGCGCCGTGAACAGTGAG
>JACIWP010000427.1:0-482 GCA_014360855.1 Anaerolineae bacterium | reverse complement strand
CGCCGGCCTGCCAGGTCAGCGTCTGGATAGCATACTGCTGATAGGGTGAACCGATGAAAAAGCGGATCAGGTCGCCTTCCTGTGCCCCTTCCAGCACCGGCGTGCTGGGATCATCCCCCGGCACGTAGAACTCGTACACCCCCATCAGGTTCGTCAGGTCGCTGATGAAGACGATGCCGTTGATCACCGCCGAGACCTGTACTCCTGACGGAGCCGGGACACCAGGGCTTACGTACAGATATTCTTTCACATGATGGGGTGCTGGTGCGTCCGCCCACAGCCAACTGCCTGCAATCAGGCCGGCCGCCAGCCACACCAGCACCGCGGCTGTCCCCACCCATACTTTGTGGCGCATACAGGCCCCTCCTGTATTATATCCTCACCCTTCTCCCGCCCCGTCTGCGGGATTTAACCTTAAACTTTACATTGTATTATAGCGCCCCATAACCCGATTGTCAATATGTTATTGTCCTGGGTCTTAC
>JACIWP010000426.1 GCA_014360855.1 Anaerolineae bacterium | reverse complement strand
TTACCTGCAGTTGCTGACCGAGGCGGTGGCGCGCTATGTCCTGCGGGAGCTGGGCCTGCCGGTGACGAACATTATTTATCTCGGAGGCGGCAATTTCTTCCTGCTGGCGCCGATGCGCGCACAGGAGCGCCTGCCGGCCATCCAGCAGGAGGTATCGCGCCGGCTCCTGGCGGCCCATGAGGGCGGGCTTCACCTGGCGCTGGGCTGGTCGCCGGTGCGGGCGGGCGAGTTCCGCGTCGGCTGTTTCGCCGGTGCCTGGAAGGCACTCCACAGAGAGCTGAGGAAAACCAAAAACCGCCCCCTGGCCTACCTGGACGACGACATCCTGTCCCGCTATCTGGGCGGCGGCATGGGTGCCGGCGGGGACCGGGATATGGAGTGCAGTGTCTGCGGTCGGGAAGAGAAAGGCATGGAGGAAGAAGAAGGGATCAGAAAGTGCAAACATTGTCGGAGCTTTGAGGCGCTGGGGAACGCGTTGGCTAAAGCGAAGTGGCTGGTGAGCGCGCATTTCGCGCCACAGGCACTGCCGGAGCAGGTCGAGGACTGGCACGCGGTCCTGCAGAGCTTTGGCATGGACTTCTGGGCGGTGGAGGATTTGCGGCAGGCGGTTGTGAAGGTCAAGCCGGCGGTAATGCTCCTCACGCCGCTGAAGGGGGACGATGTCAAAAAGGGAACGAGCCGCATCGAAGGGGTGACGCAGGTCGAGGTCTACCGCTTCTTCCCACAGCTTGTGCCGTGGTGCGAACAATCCGAAAAGCACATCTGCACCTTTGACGAGTTGTGCGAGGCGTCCACCGGCGGGTTCAAACGTTGGGGCGTCCTGCGTATGGACGTGGACAATCTGAGCCTGCTCTTCCAGGAAGAAGGATTTACATGGAAGGATAGCAAAGGGGATGAGGTGAAACATCTGACGTTGTCGCGCGTGGCCAGCTTGAGCTTTGCCCTGCGGTTATTCTTTGAGGGACTGCTCCCGGGCTTCGCCGGCGCCGGCGAACATGCGGCGCTGATGCGGGACCGGCTGTACCTGCAGTATGCCGGCGGCGACGACGTCTTCCTGGTGGGCAGTTGGGATGCCCTGCCCATCTTTGCCCTGGAGGTGCAGAAGGGCTTTCGCCAGTTCGTCTGCGAGAATCCATGTGTCACCATTTCCGCCGGCATTGCCCTGGCGCCGGAGAAATACCCGCTGTACCAGGCGGCGGATGATGCCGGCAAAGCGGAAGAACTGGCCAAACGATGGGAGAGGAATGGGCAGAGCGGAACCAGAAAGAAAGACGCCTTTCACTTTCTAGGCTTTACCATGGATTGGCAGGAGGTGGCTGAGGCGTGGCGCTGGGCGTGGCAGTTCAGCGCATGGTGCACGGCGGATCCGCCCAAGGCTCCCAAGGCGCTGGTGCAGTTGCTGTTGAACCTGTATGTGGGCTATGCGCAGGAGCGGGAGCAGGCGGTGCGGCGGGGGCGCTGTGCGCCGGCGCAGGTCTATTTCGGCCCGTGGATGTGGCGGCTGGCGTACTACATGGCACGCCGGCGGTCCGATTCGCATATGCCAGAGGAGGTGAAGCAGGAACTG
>JACIWP010000425.1 GCA_014360855.1 Anaerolineae bacterium | reverse complement strand
CGGCGAGAGATTGCCGAGGTGCAGTCCCTTTTTCTCGAAGAACCCTCCGATGCCCCAGCAGGCGGCCGTCAGAACGGCGAACAATTCCGGCGACATGATGCCCTCCTTATGGCTTCAGGTGCGAGGATGGCTCCGCCGGCACATAGCCCAGCCGGCGGGAAATCTGCTCCGCGGTTTCCATGAGCTCCACCGCAATCTCCGGAAGCCGCTCGGCGGTGACGCGATAGGCCGGGCCAGAGAGGCTGATGGCGGCACAGACCCTCCCCGAACGGTCCCGCACCGGCGCCGCGGCGGAATTCAGACCCTCTTCCAGTTCCTCCTGGGCCAGGGCGTATCCCTGCCGGCGCACGCGCTCCAGCTCCTGCTCCAGCTCCGCCCGCTCTGTGATGGTGCGCGGGGTATAGCGATGCAGACGCAGGCGCGCCAGCAGGTCGGTCCGCTCCTCCGCCGGCAGGAACGCCAGCAGGACCTTGCCCGGCGAGGTGGCATGCAGGGGTGTGCGCCTCCCGACCCACCCGATATCCTTGATCTGGCGCTCTGCCGGCACCGACTGCTCGATGTTCAGGGCCGAGTCGTGGTACAGGATGACCAGGTTGGCGGTTTCCCCATAGCGGGAGGCGAGCGCATCCAGGTATGGTTTGGCGAGGAGCCGCAGATCGGCGTGGCCGACCACCTGGCCGGCCAGCACGATCAGCTCCGTCCCCAGACGGTAGCGGCCGGTCTCCGGGTTGCGCTCCACCAGCCCCTCCAGCTCCAGCGCGCCGAGGAGCCGGGAGACGGTGCTCTTATGGATGCCCAGCCGGCGGCTCAGCTCCGCCACGCTCAGCTCCGGCTCCTCGTGGCTGAAGGCCTTCAGCAGCGCGACGGCTTTGCGCACCGCCTGGGTGCCGGCGGGGACGCGCTCCGACTCATCCACCATGGATTTCCTCCAGCCCATCATGCACGCCGAAGCGCCCCCGCAGGAGGGCATCCTGCTCCGGCGAGAGGCGGGGGACTGCCGGCTCCGCCAGCAGATCCATCACCCACTGCGCCGCCCGCTGGCGCGCCGTGCTTTTGCCGGCGGCGGTCCATGTCTCGCGAGCACTGCGGTCCATCAACCGTGGAAAGGCCATCTCACCGCGCATGTGGCGCAGGGTGTGCTCGTCCATGAGGTAATGCCCGCCCGGGCCAACGCGCCGGATGGCTTCGCCGGCCAGATGCTCCGCATCCACGGTGATGCCGCGTATGACGCGCTTGACCATCAGGATAATGTCGTTGTCCAGCGCCATCTGCTCATAGGAGACCGCGTTCATGTTTTCGATCATGCCGACGGCGTGATGGATGTAGGATGCGCCGGCCATGGCGGTCAGCAGAAGGGTCAGGGTTTTCTCAGCGCCGGCCTGGAAGTCGGGGATTTTAGCGTCGCTCATGCCGGCGGAGCAGTAAATGGGCACGCCGTAGAACTGCGCCAACTGGGCGGCGCCGGCCTGCATCAGGCCGAATTCCGGGGTCCCGCCCAGATAGCCGCCTGTGCCAGGGTTCATCTGGCCGGGGATATAGCCGGCCAGCACCGGCGTGCCGCGCCGCACCAGTTGGG
>JACIWP010000424.1 GCA_014360855.1 Anaerolineae bacterium | reverse complement strand
TGTGGCCGTGGGAGGTGATGAGGCGGGTGCCGACGCCGTACGTCAGCCGGCGGATGAGCCGTTCCGGGTCCACGCCGTAGCGAGGTGCCTCATCGCGAATCTGGGTGATGATCTGCCATATGACCAGCTCGTCCAGGTTGCTGGAGAGCACGATGGAGGTGTTCGGGAAGCCGGCCTCGTCCAACATTTTGGCGGCCTGGATGCTGAGGTAGGCCAGGTCGCCGGAGTCCAGGCGAATGCCCACCGGCTCATGGCCTTTGCGGCGCAGTTCCTCGAAGACGCGGATAGCGTTGGGCACGCCGCTCTCCAGCGTGTTGATGGTGTCCACCAGGAGGATGCAGTCATCCGGGTACACTTCGGCGAAGGCGCGGAAGGCATCCAGCTCGCTGGCCCCGAGGGCGATGAAGGCCTGCACCATGCTGTGGGCGTGCGTGCCCTTGGGGGGATAGCCGAGCACGTGGGAGATGCCCACGTTGGAGGTGAAATCCGCGCCGCCGATGAGGGCAGCGCGTGCGCCGGCATTGGAGCCGCGCTCTGGCCCGCGCCGCAGGCCGAACTCCATCACGACCTGGACGCCACAGCTTTCCCGCACCCGGGCGGCCTTGGTGGCGATGAGGGTCTGAAAATTCAGGAAGTTCAGCAGGGGCGTCTCCAGCAGTTGTGCCATGGCCAGCGGCCCCTCGACCACGGTGAGGGGGACATTCGGGTGGACGACGCGGCCCTCGGGGATGGCGCGGATGGTGAGGTAATCCATGGGCCGCCGGCCGGCGAGCCAGCGCAGGAAGTCCTCGGCGAAGAGGGGCTTGCCGGTGCGCCCTCTCTGACTGCGCAGGCAGGCGATGTCCTCATCGCGGAAGCGGGCCTCTTCCATCCAGTCCAACAGCCACTGCAGGCCGGCGTTGATGCAGAAGCCGGCCTGGTGGGCGCCGTAGTCCGGATAACTGCGGAAGAAATGCTCGAACTGGGCCGGCTTTTCGTGGATGCCGGCGCGGTAATATAACTGCGCCATGGTGAGCTGATACTCGTCGGTAAAGAGGATGCCCTCTGCAAGCTGACGCTGTGCCGCTTTCATATACCGGACCTCCGTTATTCTGTCAGGCGCATTATAGCGCATTCGGAATTTTGTGCGAAACAGCAGGGGATACAAGGGTATGGAACTCGCATTACCGCTGACGAATGAGAGCAACATCACACCGGTGTCGAGGGAGTCCTTGATAGGGTCTCTGCCGGCGGTAAGCCCGGACAGCACGTTCAGCGAGGCCCTGCGCCGGCGCGTCCTGGAGAGCGGCATCAAGGTGGTGGCCATTGACGATGACCCCACCGGCTGTCAGACGGTGCACGATGTCCCGCTCCTGCTCGAGTGGACGGTCAAGGCGCTGGAGGAGGGTTTGTGCGATCCTGCGCCGGCGCTCTTCGTGCTGGCCAACACGCGTGCCATGCCGCCGGCGGCCGCCGCGGAGGTCAATCGCCAGATCGCGCGCCGGCTGAAAGAGGCGGCCGGGCGCGCCGGCCGGCGGTTTGTGGCGCTCAGCCGCAGTGATTCCACCCTGCGCGGCCATTTCCCGCTGGAGCCAGATATCCTGGGCGAGGAATTGGGGC
>JACIWP010000423.1 GCA_014360855.1 Anaerolineae bacterium | reverse complement strand
GCTGGGGCCCAATGTGGTGCTGACCAACGCCCGCTATCCGTTGTCGGTGGGGGTCAAGGAGCGGCTGGAGGGGCCGGTCATCGGCCGGCGCGCCAAAATCGGCGCCAATACCACCATCCTGCCCGGCCGGCGCATCGGCGCCGACGCCCTCATCGGCGCTGGCTCTGTCGTCACCCACGACATCCCGCCGCGCGCCGTGGCCGCCGGCAATCCTGCCCGGGTCATCAAGAGCGTGGACGACCTCGGCGGGCTGTACCCGCCCGCCGAAGGGGAAGAGGGGCCGCCGGCGGGGGGACATCCTGCTTCATAAGGGGGGCTGGTTGACAGATCGCTTCGCGAGCCGTATAACCACTTCAGCACACTGCTCCTGGGAGAGTATGCAGAAAGGCACGCGATGATCCGTTCCCTGTCGGCCCGTCACCGCCATCTGCTGGCCGCCGGCCTGCTCCTGGCGCTCCCCTTCATCATGTTCTGGCGCATATGGTGGCCGGTCCCCGCCCTGCGCCAGGTCATCACCTACGGCGACTTCGTGGAACAGCACTACCTGATGCGCGTCTTCGTCGCCCGCGAGCTTTCGCACGGCCGGCTTCCCCTGTGGGACCCGTACACCTTCGGCGGACAGCCGGCCGTGGCCGCCACGCTGTTCCAGGTGTTCTATCCCCTGGGCCTGTGGCAGGTGCTTCTGCCAGACCCGCTTCCATTCCTGGCGCTGGAACTGGAGGTGCTGTTCCACCTGGGCCTGGCCGGCCTGTTCACCTACCTGTTCGTCCACCGCCTGACCCGCTCGTCCGGCGCCGGCCTGATCGCCGGCCTGGCCTTCGGCCTGGGCGGATGGCTCACTTCCTATCCCATGCAGCAGATCAACATCCTGGAGACGGCGGTCTGGCTGCCCCTGGGCCTCTGGCTGATGGAAGGAGCGGTGGAGCGGCGCTCCCTGGCCGGCCTGTTCCTCGCCGGCGCGGCGATGGGCATCAGCCTGCTGGCCGGCCATCCTCAGACCACGCTGTACATGGCCTACCTGGCCGGCGCGTATTTCCTCTTCCGCGCCCTGGGCCGGCGAGCCGGCTGGCGCTTCATCGCCGCCGGCGCCCTGCTGTTGCTGGTCGGCGCGCTGGGCATCAGCGCGGCGCAGTGGATCCCGGGCCTGGAGATGCACCGCATGTCGCCGCGCGCCGGCCTGACCTACGCGGATATCGCCCACGGGTTCCAATGGGCAGATCTGTTGGGCCTCCTGCGGGCCAGGCCGGGCGAATGGTCGCCGCTGTACGTGGGGCTTATTCCCCTACTGCTGGCGCTCGCCGGCCTGGCGGTGAAACGGCGGGGGCCGGCCCTTTTCTGGGGATCCGCCGCGCTGACCGCCCTGCTCCTCTCGCTGGGCGGGAACGGTTTCCTCTTTCCCATCGCGTACCGCATCCTGCCGGGGTTCAACCTGTTCCGCGATCAGGAGCGGCTGGCCTATATCGTCAGTTTTGCGCTGGCGGTGCTCGCCGGCTACGGCTATGCGGCGCTGGCCGGCCGATGGCATCGGGTGCGCCGCGCTCTGCCGGCTTTGCTGGCGCTCACCGCCCTGGACCTGTACCTGGCGCACGGCGGCGTCAACCTGCAGGCAGAGCCGCCCGAGGGATACTTCCCGGTGACGCCGGCG
>JACIWP010000422.1 GCA_014360855.1 Anaerolineae bacterium | reverse complement strand
GTAGATGAACTTGACCTTCTCCCGCTTCAGTATCTCTTCCAGCTTATCCACCTGCATGCCGTCATCATCGCTCGGCACCGTCACATAGCGCGGGCCGAAGAGGTTCCAGGCCTGCAGAGCACCCAGGTAAGTGGGCGCCTCGGTGACGATGACATCGCCGCGGTTGATGAAGACCTTGCCAATGAGGTCCAGCGCCTGCTGGGAGCCGTTGGTGATGAGCACGTTCTCCATCTCCGCCGGCACGCCGTATTTCTGCATCTTCTCCACCAGGAACTCTTTCAGCGGTGGGTAGCCGTCGGTGGGACCGTACTGCAGGGCGCGGGCGCCGTCGTGCTCGAGGATATAGGCGCAGGCCTCTTTGAACTCGCGGATGGGAAACAGTTCGGGGGCCGGCAGTCCGCCGGCGAAGGAGATGACATCCGGCTGTTGGGTGAGCTTCAGCAGGTCTCGGATGATGGAGCTCGTCATGGCCTGGGTGCGCTGGGCATACTGAAGCTCCCAATTGGTCGTCCACTGACCGTCCATCGGGGATTTCAACATCGCAACCTCCTTGTCGCGGATGATATAGTTGTTACGTACGTTCCGGGTGGCAGTGCTGGCAAAACGCCGCGTACACGTCGCCGATCTGCCACACCTCGTCAATGACGAAGTCCACTTCGCCCTGGCCCTCGCCGTCCACCAGCACGGTGATCATGCCCAATTGGGCCGCCGGCCGCAGATTGCGCAGATTGTCCTCCACCAACATGATGCGTTCCGGCCGGGTCCCGAGCAGTTCCACCAGGCGGGCATAGGCGGCCGGGTCGGGCTTGCCCTCCCAGCCCACATCGCGTACTTCGATGATGCGGGAGAAATGCCGGCGGATGCCCAGCGCCTCCAGCACCCGTTCGGCATGCTGGCGCGAGGCGTTGGTGAATATCGCCTTCTGCGCGTCAATCCGGGAGAGGGCCTGGTCCAGCCGGGCGTCGTAATGGAGCAGTTGTTCGATCGGGATATCGTGGACGAAGTCCATGTAGTGGTCGGGGTCAATTTGGTGGTGCCGGCGCAGTCCCCGCAGGGTGGTGCCGTATTCCCGCACATAGCGCCGGCGCAGGGCTACCGCGTCTTCGTATGTAAGGCCCAGATACTTCTGCAGGTATTCGGTGATGCGCCGGCCGATGGCCTGCATGACGCCGGCATCCCGGGGATAGATGGTCTCGTCCAGGTCGAACACCACATAGTCCAACGGCGGTTTGCGCTCCCCGACGGGAGGGCCGGCGCGGCCGGCTGCTTCTCTGGTCTCCATATGGCTCCTGATTCGCATACTGACAGAGCAAGGTTATGCGCCGGTCATCATAGCACAGCCCGGGACGGAGCGCAAAAACTGGCGCGCTCCTCGCCCGGGCTGTGGGGTTCGGCCCAATCGGGTCAGGCGATGAAGTGGATGCCGGCCAGGGCCTGGCGCGCTTCCGCGGCAATGGCATCGAGGGCCGCGGCGGCGTCGGCCGGCAGAGGCTCCGGCCGGTGCGTCTCCAACAGCCGCTTCGTCTCCTGGATAACCCGATCGGCATAGGTCTTGCGCCCCTTGCTGATCCAGGTGTCGGGGTCATCGCGGTTCAGGAACTGCGGCCGCCACAGCTCCTGGCGGAAATGCCGTAGGGTGTGCTCCTCCGCCAGGTAATGTCCGCCCGGCC
>JACIWP010000421.1 GCA_014360855.1 Anaerolineae bacterium | reverse complement strand
CATGAGGGCAATGATCACGCCCAGAGGCCGGCCGGCGTAATCGCTTGGGTTCAGGGAAATCCAGGAAGAGCGAAGCTGGGAGGCCAGGGTACCCAGCAGGGCCCCGCCCACGGCCAGCGACGCCCCCACTCCGAACAGCCAGGCCATGGTGATGTTGCCCATCCAGCTCGTACTGCGCTTGCCCTTGGCCAGCAGGAGCAGGCCCAGCAGTAAAGGCACCAACAGGTACCCATGGCCGGCGGGGTCCTGGGCCAGCGGCTCAAGCAGACGCGGGCGGAATACCGTGTGATAAATCAGGACGGTGACATAGCCGGCGGCCGTGCCGACAAAGATGTGCTCCGCCAGGCGGAAGAGGGGATTATCCCCGAAGATATAGCTGAACACCATCAGGGTGAGCACAAAGGCCACCCAGGCTTGCACGGCAGTCAGGTCAAGGCCGTTCAGCGCTTCCATCCCCCCAGCTCCCCCGTTATGTGCGCGCCGGCGTGAACACCGACACCGCCGCGACGATGAGCATGGCAATCAACGCCACCAGCAGGCCCCACTGCAGGGATTCGACACGCGCCGTCGGGACCAGGGAGCCGCTCAGCGCGCCGTAATCGCCGGCGCCCAGCACGCCGGCCACCACTCCCTGCAGGAGCCGGCCCTCCCCCTGATAATAGGGCAGGATATACGGCTCGGCGGCGGCGCTGACGCCGGCGATCATAGGCACACGGGCCAGGCCGGCCGCCTGCTCCATCCACCAGCGCACATCCTGGGCGCTGGCGCCGATGATCACCAGCATCTTCAGGTCCTGGATGCCCTGCAGGCCTTGGAGCGCCGGCAGGTCGGCAGTGGGCTGGCCGCTCACAAAGTCCCTGCGCGCCGCGCTGACAGGATTCAGCAGGAAATCGCGCATGCCGGCCTCTCGCCCGGGCAGATAGCCCAGGTTCACGTAATGGACGCCGTAGGATTTGCCGCCGCGCGCCGCGGCCGCCTGGTCAAGGATATCCTGCGCCACCTGGGGGCCGGCCGGCAGGGTGCTGACCGCGATGATCCGGGCGCCGCGCGCCATCAGATGCTCCGTCAGCACCTGGGCCAGGGGTTCCATCTCGCCGGCGGTCGAGGGGTCAAAATCAAAGGCGACCACCACCGCGTCGTCCGGGGCCAGTTCCTCCACGGCTTCGTACGCGGCGTTGACCGGGTCGGGAATGGTCCGGGCGGCGCCCGTGAACCACTGGCCCTGGGTCAGCAGGGGCAGGCACATGACGGCGATCAGAACCAGCGCGCTCAACAGCCGCACGCGCCCGATGCGAGGGCGGGATGGTTTCGGCACCCGGCGGGCCGGCGGCCGCGATTCCATAACCTGGCGGAATATCTGAACTGCCTCGTCCTCCGCCGGCACGCTCTCCAGCAGACTGCCGGTATCCTCCGGGGCCGGCGGCTTCGCCATCGGCAGTTCGATGGGCAGTAAGCCCTGCACGCCGGCCAGGATGCCCTCCGCATACGAATCCCCCTCATATCCTTCGGGCGGGACCTCGATGGTCGGCTCCTGGGCGCCGGGGCGCAGTGCCATGATCCATTCGGGGATTTCGCCGGCCAGTTCCTCTTCTTCCGCCGCCGGTGTCGGCGTTTCCGCCGGCGCCTCTCCGAAACCGGTCGCCTCCCTCAGCCAGGCCGGCAGTTCCTCCT
>JACIWP010000420.1 GCA_014360855.1 Anaerolineae bacterium | reverse complement strand
GAATATCTCTTTCGGACTGCTTCCGAAGGTGCTGTAGCGGAAGAAATAGATGGATTGGTCCAGGCCGGCGTAGTACTCGCTTGCAAAATGGGGGATGATGACAAAGGTCGCCAGCGCGAACCACACCGCGCTGACGATGGCCAGGGCAATGCCCATCATGCGGCGTTTGCCGAAGACTGCAAGGTACAGGCCCAACAGGAATAACAGCAGGGAGATTTCTTCTTTCGTGCTTAAGGCCAGCAGGGCGGCGGCCCAGAAACCCAGCGCGCTGCCGCGCCGGCCAAAGTAATACGCTCCCAGCAAGAAGGGCACTGCCAGGGGGGCGGCGTGAAATTCGGTCAGGTTGGCGGCTTCCAGCGCTGGGGAGAGGAGATATACTGCGGCAAAGAGCACGCCCATCCACTCGCCGGCATTCGGGTCATCGGGAGACATGAATCGGTCTCGCGCCAGCCAGTACACCGGCAGGGCACCCAGCGCGATCAGGATAGTCTGCACCAGCAGGAGCATGCGCACGTCGTCCCATAACAGGAAGGAGAAAGCGACCAGGATGAAAAATGGCTCCACATGGTCGGTTAGGCGGGTGGCCTGCCGGCCGTCTGCCCGGGTCTCCTCCAGGATGCGCCCCTGCAGGGTGTTCCAGATGGGCTGGTCCATGTTTCCCAGGTCACGGGCATGGGTGCGTTGTGCGTCGTGCAGGGTGATGGAATAGATGCCGAAATACCCGATGTACAGCGCCATCAGGAGCACCAGCAGAGCGTTCGGCATCCATGAATGGGCTGTGTGCCGCATCGTCCAATCCTTCATAGGGCCTGTCCCGAGTACAGCCGCCAGTACGCGTTCACAATCTGTCCCCAACCGAACCGGATAGCGTTGAGATGACGGGCGCGCCGGCCCAGTTCCCGGGCGTGATCCGGGTTATCCAGCACATAGGCCAGGGCGCCGGCCAGCGCCTCGACATCCGCCGGCGGCACCAGCAGTCCGCTGACGCCATCCTCGACAATGTCCGTGATGCCCCCGACCGCGCTGGCGACCACCGGTTTCTCATAGCGCATGGCTTCCAGCAGGACCACGCCCAGCCCTTCGGTGTCGCCGCCGGCGTCCACGATGGCCGGCAGGACAAACACATCGCATCGGGCATAGGCCCGCTGAAGCTCTTCATCCGGAACCCGGCCGCGCAGGACCGCGATCCCCCGCAGTCCCAGTTCATCAATGAGCGCCTCCAGGCGCGGGCGCTCCTGCCCCTCGCCGATGATGGTCAAGGCCACGTCGTCCCGCTGTTCGCGCAGTTTGGCGAAGGCACGCAGGAGGATGGCGTGCCCTTTGCGCTCGATGAGCCGGCCGACGGTAAGGATCTCATACTGGGCCGGCTTCTGCTCCTCTGCCAGGGCCGGGCGGGCGCTCATATCCACACCATAGGGGATGACCACCGGCAGTACGCCGGCGAGCTGATGCACCAGCCCCGCGGTGTAGCGGGAAATGGCCGTGCAGGCGTCGCTTTCCTGCACCACACGTCGGAGCAGAGGGCGGAGGGCGGGGTACTTGCGCACCAGGGCGACATCTGCGCCGTAGAAAGTGGAGATGAGGCGCGGCCGCCGGCCCCGCCGTCCCCAGAGTGCCAGCAGAGCGTTCGGGATGGGCCAGTGGATGTGAATCACTTCCGGCCGCAGGTCGCGGCAGAGCCGGCGCAGTCGCACC
>JACIWP010000419.1 GCA_014360855.1 Anaerolineae bacterium | reverse complement strand
ACCGATGAAGAGGGCAATATCATCAACGAGTTCGGGATGAAGATGCGGCAGGGGCCGATTTACATGGAAGTGATCCAGCACCCCCTGGCCCATGTCACCGACCCGAAGGAGGTCGAGGAATTCCCCTTCCCCGACCCGCTGGCCGACGGGCGCTACGACGACGCCGCGTATTACATCGAGAAGTACAAGGACGAGTACTTCATTATCGGCGACATGGAACTGACCATGTTCGACATGATGCAGCAGTTGGTGGGGCTGGAGAAACTGCTGATCGACATGGCGCGCGGCGAGCCATACATTGATGTGCTGATCGACAAGTGCAAGGACTTCGCCCTGGCCGTGGGGAAAAAGCTGGTATCCATGGGGGTGGACGGCATCTGGGCCGGCGACGATTTCGGCTCCCAGCAGGGCATGCTCATCTCCCCCAACATGTGGCGCAAATACTTCAAGGAACGCTACCGCCAGGTGTACGCCGAGCTAAAAGCCATTAATCCCGACGTCATCATCATGCAGCACTGCGACGGCGCGGTAGCGCCCATCCTCGGCGAGTGGGCCGATGTCGGCATGGAGGTCTTCAACCCCGTCCAGCCCAACGTCCCGGGCCATGAGCCGGAGGAACTCAAGGCCAAATTCGGCGACCGCCTCTCTTTCTGGGGGGCGATTGACCAGCAGTGGCTCCTGCCCTTCGGCACGCCGGAGCAGATCGAGGAGGATGTCAAACATAAGATCGCGGTGCTGGGGCGCGGCGGCGGTTACATGATCGCGCCGGCCCATATCATCCAGGCTGACACACCCATGGAAAACGTCGAGGCCTTCATCGCCGCGGCCATGAAGCACGGCGTGTACAAATAACCCCATTTCCATCGGGATCATAGCAGGAGGAGCGGCCATGCGGCTGAAAGGCAAGGTTGCCATTGTGACCGGCGCCACACGCGGCATCGGGCGCGCCATCGCTGTGCGCTTCGGGCAGGAAGGCGCCAGGGTGGCGGTGGTCGGAAGGAATGAGACGGAAGGGATGGAAACCGTCCGCCAGATCGAGGAGGCCGGCTCCGAGGCCATCTTCATCCAGGCCGACGTCTCCGACAAAGCCCAGGTGGACGCCATGGTGCAGAAGGTGGTCGAGAAGTGGGGCACCATTGATATCCTGGTCAACAACGCCGGCATTTGCCCCTTCGCCGAATTTCTGGATATCACGGAGGAGCTGTGGGACCAGGTGCTGGACACCAACCTGAAGGGCTATTTCCTCTGCTCTCAGGCCGTGGCACGCGTGATGATCGAGAAAGGCGTCAAGGGGCGCATTATCGCCGTCAGCTCCATCTCTTCGGAATTCGGTGGCCGCCAGCAGGCGCACTACTGCGCCTCCAAGGCCGGCATCAATCTGCTCATCAAATCCATGGCCATCGCCCTGGGGCCCTACGGCATCACCTGCAACGCCGTACTGCCTGGCACGGTGGAAACCGATATCAACCGGCACGTGCTGGCACAACCGGAGGTGCGCGCCTACTGGGAAAAACGCGCCCCGCTGGGCGGCATCGGCCGGCCGGAGGACATCGCCGGCCCGGTGCTCTTCTTCGCCAGCGATGACGCCAACTGGTGCACCGGCGCCATGCTCGTCGTGGACGGCGGCACATCGGTCTTCCTCCAGTAACAGACCGAGCGAAAGGAAGGCACCTATGGCAACATACAGTATTAAGGCCATCAAAT
>JACIWP010000418.1 GCA_014360855.1 Anaerolineae bacterium | reverse complement strand
CCAGCGAAAATTTCACATCTTCCGCCCGGATAGCCCGCCCATCCTGAAAGCGAGCCTCGGGTCGAAGATAAAAGGTATACTGTGTCCCGGTGGCATCCACCTCCCAGCGTTCCGCCAGCTCTGGCTGGACCTCAAGCTGTGCATCCAGGCTGACCAGGCCGGCGAAGATCTTGTTCACATATGAAGCGGAGATCGAATCTTCCACCAGCGCTGGGTCAAGGGTGATGGGATCACCCCCAACCAGCCTCAGCGTCCCTCCGGTAGGCCGGGCCAGCTTGGCCGTTTCCACCGTCACGGTGGGCAAAGGGAGAAACTGGGGGCCATCTTCCGTGCCCGAGATACTGCGCCACCAGACCACCCCCAGGCCGGCGATGCAGAGGACACAGAAACAAATCCCCACCAACGCCAGTATGGCAATGGTCCAGCCTCTGCCCCCCGTGCTTCGATTCATAATGTTATACTATCACAGAGAAGTTTCTTTGTCAAACATTTCGGGCTATTCTGCACCAACGCCGGCCCTATCGCGTCAGCTTTCCCCCCGGCGGCAGTGGAGCAAAGGGTCCAGCGCCGGCGACAAGCTGGTCCAAATAGCCTGCTGACTGCGCTGTGCTACCAGCACAGCGCGTCCGCTCAGCGCATCCGCATGGTCCACCGTGAGCGGTTCCCCCATGTTCAGGTATGAAAAGCCCGCGCTGGAATACACGCTCAGCAGTAAGCCGGCGACGATCACACACAGCCCTACCAGACAGACCCAAGTGTGCATGTCCAGGAAATATGCCCAGTCGGCCGAGGAACGCGGTGTGCTCCTGGCCGGCCCTGCCGCAATACCGGGCCGAATCCCGTGCCAGGCACGCGCCGGCGCCTGTTGACGCCGGGCCCAGCCGGCCAGCGCGCCCTTCCACCACTGGTCCAGGTGCTGTTCGTCCGAGTTCCTTGCCGCCATCAGCCAATCCATTCCCATGCCAGCGTCCCTTCCCATGCTCTGCCTTCCCCAGCGAGCAGTTCCTTCAGCCGGCGGCGGGCATAATGCAGTCGGGATTTCACCGTGCCCACCGGACAATCGAGGATGTGCGCGATCTCCTCCACGCTGAACTCGTTCATGTAATACAGCACGACCACCACCCGATGGTCGAAGCTCAGCATGTCCAACACCCTGGCCACTATCTCCTGCAGTTCCTCTTGCTCGACGGTGCGCGGGGCGGAAGGTTGGGCCAGCGGCTCCTGCAGCCGGCGGACGATCTGGAACTGCCGGTGGTCCTTGTTCAGCCACTGATAGCTCAGGTTCACGGTGACCCGGTAAAGCCAGGGGGCCAGGGTATATTCACCATGCAGTTTATCAATATGGGCGTGCACGCGCAGGAAACACTCCTGCAGGATATCCTCCGCCGCCGTCTCATCCCGAGTGATGGCCAGCGCGGTGCGGTAGACGCGGTGTCGGTATTTCTCGTACAGGGTGTTGAATGCCTGGATATTTCCGCTCTGGATCTGGGCGATCAGCCGGCTGTCCGAAAGCTCATCCATGAGAATCGCTTCGTTCCTGGCCTGGGTACGGGATTTGCCGGATCGAGGGCCGGCCGCGGCCGGCGGCGCATCCGGCTTCGGCGCATACCATGCAACTATCATCAGTATAATATCACATTTCCCATGTTTTGGTTCAATTTTCTTTATGCCATTTTTCGGCAGTAAAAAAGCCCGTCCACTGCTGG
>JACIWP010000417.1 GCA_014360855.1 Anaerolineae bacterium | reverse complement strand
CACCGCGGCGCCCCCTTTCTCTTCGGGGCCATGCCTTCGGTCATGGACATGCACAGCACGGTCTTCTCCTACGGCGCGCCCGAACTGCATCTGCTCCTGGCCGGCATGTCCGAGATGGCGGCGCACTTCGGCCTGCCGAACTTCGGCACCGCCGGCTGTGGCGATGCCTGCACCTTTGACGGACAGGCCGTCCTGGAGGCCGCTCTGTCCTGCACCTTCGCCGCGCTCAGCGGGGCGGACCTGATTCATGATGCGGGGCTGTTCGGGAGCGCGCAGGTGCTCCTGCCGGCGATGTATCCCGTGGTGGATGAGATCGCCGGCATGCTGGAGGTGATGCTGGGCGGGATACCCGTGCAAGATGAGGACGCGGCGCTCGACCTGATAGACGAGGTCGGGCCAGGCGGCGAGTTCCTGACGCTGGAGCACACCCTGCGGAGCTTTCGCACCTTCTGGCGGCCGGCCCTGCTGGACCGCAGTGGCTATCAGGCCTGGTCCCTGGCCGGCAAACCAGATTTCGCCGCGCGCGTGCACGCCCGCCTGCGAAACTTGCTGGAGACCCACCAGCCGGCGCCCCTCCCACCCGAGGTCGTGCGCGAGCTGGATGCCCTGGCGAGAAGCTGGGAAGCAGAGGCTTAGATGACGCCGGCCAGCAAGAGGTAATAATAGGCGCTGGGGATGACGAACAGCAGGCTGTCAATGCGGTCCAGCATCCCCCCGTGGCCGGGGATGAGGTTGCTGGAGTCCTTGGCGCCGACCTGCCGCTTGAACATGGATTCCGCCAGGTCCCCGAACGGCGCCACCGTGGCGATCAGCGCCCCCAGGGCCAGCCCATGCCAGGGGGAAAGGCCCAACAGCCAGGCCACCGCCGGCGTCAGCGCGACGCCCGTCAGCCATCCCCCAACCGCCCCCTCCCACGTCTTTTTCGGGCTGAGGCGGGGCGCCAAAGGCCGCCGGCCCCAGCGCCGGCCGACGAAATAGGCGCCGCTGTCGGTGATCCAGGTGGAGAGCAGGGCCAGCGCCGTCCACCACAGGCCCTGCGGTGCCAGACGTAAGGCGACGAAGTGCCGGCCCATCCAGCCCAGGTACAGCGCGCCGGCCAGCGTCGCCAGGGCATCCACGCCAGGGCGCGTTCGCCCGGGCTGAAGCATGTGCCAGACCAGGGCGCCGGCGGTGCACAGGGTGACGGCCAGCTCCAGCCAGGGGCGAGCTGACGGAAGGATGGGAGGAAGTACCAGGGCGACCGCCAGAAGCAGGCCGATGATCTCCTGCGGGGCCAGTTCGGCCTGTCGGAGCAGGCCGTACAGCTCGTGGAGGGCCAGGCCGGCCACGACCAGCACGGCGCCGGCGAACCACCAACCGCCCAGATAAAGGAGCACGGCCACGATGGGCAGAAGGACCAGGGCGCTGAGGACGCGGGTGCGCAGCATAGCGATGCTCCGATGAGATAGTCGGGTTATTGGTCGAGCACGCGCCCGTAGCGGCGCTCGCGCTGGCTGTACGCGACCAGCGCCTTATACAGCTCCTCGCGGTCGAAGTCCGGCCAGTAGACCGGGGTGGAATAATATTCGGCGTAGGCGCTTTGCCAGATGAGGAAATTGCTCAACCGCATCTCGCCGGCGGTGCGGATGATGAGGTCCGGGTCCGGCAGGCCGGCGGTGTGCAGGTATGAGCTGACCACCTCTTCTGTCACCTGTTCCGGCGTCAGGCCAT
>JACIWP010000416.1 GCA_014360855.1 Anaerolineae bacterium | reverse complement strand
GGTCCAGGACTAACAACAGCAGGACCCGGCCGGGGCGCGAGCGCCGGCGCCGGGGACGGCCGATGTACATTCCCTCACTCCTGCAGTGCAGATGCATGAATCGCCGGCCGGCATTATAACACGGCCGGCGCCCTTCGCCAAGCTTCCTCCGCTCCGCGTTGCCAGAATGCGGAAAATGTGGTATCATGCACGGGAGCTATCCTGCACATAAGGACGGAATTCCGGACCATGGAACGGCTTTGGTCACCCTGGCGCATGGCATACCTCACCAACGCGGAGAAGCCAGAGGGCTGTGTCTTCTGCCGCAAATTGGCCGAAGAGAACGACGCGGAGAACCTGCTGGTGCACCGCGGCCGGCATGCGGCTATCATCATGAACCTGTATCCCTATAACACCGGGCACCTGATGGTCATCCCGTATCAGCACGTCTCCAGCACCGAGGAGCTGGATCGCGACACGCTGACGGAGATGATGGAACTCGTGAACGTGTGCATGCGGATCCTGCGCCGCACCATGCACCCGGATGGGTTCAACGTCGGCATCAATATCGGCCGCGCCGCCGGCGCCGGCATCGCCGAACACGTCCACATCCACATTGTCCCTCGCTGGACTGGCGACTCCAATTTCCTCACCATCCTCGGCCAAACGCGCGTCATCCCCGAACTCCTCGAGGACACCTACCGCCGGCTGGTCGCGGCACTGCAGGAGGAGCTGGGCACCGCCCCGGGCGGTTCCAGCTAGCCGGCCTTTCCTCGCGCGGGAGCGCGGGGCATTCCCATACCCGTATCCCAGACCCTCATCCTCGCCGCGTTGAGGCCTGTTGTGCATGCGGCTCGTCTGGCCGGCCGCCAGGACGACGGCCGGCACCACCCAAAGGAGGGAGGCGCGATGCTGTACCTGCTGGATTTCCACGTCGAGTACCCCGAGACCATGACGCAGAAGGACCTGTTCGCCATCTGGGCGCGGGAGGCTGACGCCGCACTGGGCGCCAAGCAGGCCGGCGTGGTCGTTGACCTGTGGAAATGCGTCGGCACCCGGCGCGTGGTGGCCGTCGTGAACGTGGACAGCCCCGACACGCTCGACCAAATCCTCATGGACCTGCCCATCATGAAAGAGCACGGCCATCACGTCTTCGTGGAGGTCACGCCCCTGCGCCGCTATGAGGATTTCGCGGCGGACGTGAAGAAGCGCCTGGCGGAATAGGCCGGCTGACGAACGAGACGAAGGACGAAAAAGGGTCTGCCGGACAGCGGCTATGCGCCGATCCCCGGCCGGCATGGCCTGTTTGTCGCGCCTGCCGGACAGTTGCTGGCCTGTAGGGGTTGTGGGTTCAGCGTTTTCATCCTTGAAGTGTTCCAGGAGCGGAGGGCGCGAGGATGGTGGGACGCGGAGCGCGCAAACTGCTGAAAACGGTGATCATTCTCCTGGGCGTGTGGGCCCTGCTGGAGATCATCATGCGCCTGTATGTGGACCTGCCGCTCAAGGCCGATTTTTACGGCTCCATCTCCAGGGAGGATGTCCGCGAGCGTCAGGCCGCGGCCGGCGTGAAGACAGCCGCCGGCCCCGGCTGGATCCATCTCGGGTGGATCGCAGACCCCGAACGGGAGTCGTACCGCATCGAGCGGCTGTCCGCCGGCCAGTGGACGGAGATCGGCCAGAGTCAGTTCGGGTCCTTCCTGTGGCGGGGAGAGGGAGGGACTTTCCGCGTGTTCGCGGTG
>JACIWP010000415.1 GCA_014360855.1 Anaerolineae bacterium | reverse complement strand
CGAGCAGGTGCCGGCGGTACTGCTGTATTACCCTGTCTACAATTACGCCGTGGACCAGCGGCTGAAGGATGTCCAGATAGGCCCGTTGATGTCCCCCGCGGACCGCTTCCGCACGATCAGCCAGTGGTACATCGAGACCCGCCGGCCTCTCCTCTCGTTCGGCCGGCCCTGATAACCGCTGGCCCCCAATCATCCACTTGTGTCACGTATTTTCCTGGGAAGTCCCCTCTTCCGTCAGGCGCGAGAGGAAGGTGCGCAGGCGGTACGCCTCGGCGCGAATATTGGCCAGGTCATCCACCAGCTCCTGCGGAAGGTCCTCGCGCTGTAACCAGCTTTCGGACTGATGCATGATAACCGTCAGAGGGTGTGAAAGGGCCTGCGCCATATCCGCTTCCAGCCGGCGCAGAACCTCCCGCGGTTCCGCTCCGCTTTTCTGGCGCAGTTCGGCCATCAGCTCCTGATGCCGGCGTTCCAATGTCTCCGCCAGCTCCTTCTGGTGTTGATACAGCAGGGCGTTGGAGATGGCGGTGGCGGCAGAGGCGGCGATGAGCGTGAATACCCGCAGGTCATCTTTATCGAAATTGCCCTGCCGCTTGTTGATGGCCTCCATACCGCCGATGACGCGCCCATGTGCCTCCAGCGGCACGCACATCAGGGAGCGCGTGCGTTCACCAGTAATGTTGTCAATGCCGGGGAAGAAGCGCGGGTCCTGGCTCACGTCCGGCACGATGAGGGGCTGGCGGTTGCGCACCACCCAACCGATGACACCCTGGGACGCCGGCATGCGCGCGCCCCGCACCCGGTTGGCGCCAATCCCCTCCGCCATGATGAAGAACAGGTCCTGCTGTTCCTCGTCCAGCAGTGCGGCGGAGCAGGCCTCCACCCCCAACGTCTCGCGGGTCTCTTCCAGGAGAATGGACAGGACCTTCTCCAGCTCCAGCGATGAGGACACTGCCATATTGACGCGGTTGAGGAGACGCAGTTCGTTCAACTGCCGCTGGGTCTCGGCATATGCCTGCCGCTGGGAAGAGATATCCCGGAGGATGGCCGCCGCCGCAGAGGGTGGGGCGGCATCGCTGTCATGAAGTGAGAAAAGGGATGCCAGCACATGCCGGCGGCCTTCCGGTCCAACGCGCAGTTGGGTTTCGGTCTGAACGATCTGGTTCTGGCGGAGCATGCGCAGTATTTCGCCGGCATTGCCCAGGTCGAGGATTTGCTCAATATGCATGCTGTGCAGTTGCGCTACAGACTGGTGGCACATCGCGCTGGCGGCGGGGTTCGCATAGAGGATGCGGCCGAACAGGTCGAAGAGCAGGACGCCGTCACAGGCGGAATGGACGATCAGCGCGAGAAGATGCTCATCTTCAAAACTGGCGCTCGGGCCGGCGGAATTCCAAGAGTCCTCTCTCATCACCACACCTACCTTCCGGCTGTACATCTCGGCCGAGCCCAGCTCGGGATGCAAAACCTCAGCTCAAACGCGAATGCGTACCTAATTCAGTATAGCATATTTGTACGCCACGGCAACAGCCGGGTGAGGGAGATTGTTGGCACAGCCTCCACCGATGACAGTAATAGCTGACAGTCACCTTGAAGGTGACTGTCAGCTATTGTCATCTATTAGCGATTCTTAATGCCGGCGCAAGCGTGTTTTGACAGGGGCGCCGCCGGCCTGTATAATAATTCCCAGAAATACCAGGTATGGGCGAATAGCTCAGCTGGGATGAG
>JACIWP010000414.1 GCA_014360855.1 Anaerolineae bacterium | reverse complement strand
GGCCCGGGCGATCCTGCTGGTCATCATACTGGCCGGCCTGGGCTTTGTCCTCCTGTGCCTGGCGGTGGACCGCTTCGGTCGCGTGGATCAGACCCAGCCGGCGGATGCCATCGTCATTCTCGGCGCACAGGTCCTGCCGAGCGGGGAACCAGGCCCGAACCTCCTGCCGCGCACGAAAAGGGCGGTGCGGCTGTATCAGGAGGGCTGGGCGCCGGCCATCATCACCACCGGCGGGGTGGCCGGCGATCCCTTCTCGGCGGCGGAGGTCGCCGGCCGCACCGCTGTCGCCATGGGGGTGCCGGAGGAGGCCATCCTGGTCGCCGGCGGCTCCAATAATACGCGCGAAGATGTGCGGCGGGCGGTGAGCGTGATGCGCGAGCACGGCTGGAAGAGCGCGCTGGTGGTCAGCCATCCCCTGCATCTCCTGCGGGGCGTCCTGCTCTTCCGCCGCGCCGGCGTACAGGCCTTTTCCAGCCCCACTTCGACGGATGTGCGGAGCATTCCCTTGCACTGGCGGGCATATTATGCGGCGCGCGAGGCCGGCCTGATCATCCTGGACGCCATCTATCCCGAAGGGGAGATCGGCGTCTGGGCATACCGGCTGTGGTACTGGCTGGAATCCACCGGCCTGCCGGGATTTATCGCGCGTCTCTGGCGCTCCATCGGGTGAACGACATGTGGAAAGAGATTGAGGCTCGCCGGCGGCTTCTCCAGCGGGAGATCGGCGCGGTGGTGAAGGATTGGGGCGGCAGATTGCCCGTCGCGCTGGTCTATGCCAACACCTACGCCGTCGGCATGGCGAGCCTGGGTTTTCAGACCATTTACCATCTCCTGAACCTCCACGATGACGTGGTCTGCGAGCGGGTATTCGATGATGAGCGGTGGGATGATTCCCCGCCCCCGCTTTCTATGGAGAGCCAGCGCCGGCTGGACGAGTTCGCCGTCCTGGCCTTCTCCCTCTCCTTCGAGCTGGATTATTTGCGGGCGGTGAATCTGCTCCGCCGCTGTGGGATGACCAGCATTTGGGCAGGGGAGCGCGGCGATGAGGATCCCATACTCATCGCCGGCGGGCCGGCGGTGAGCGCCAACCCCATGCCCCTGGCGCCGATTTTCGACGCCTTCGTCATTGGCGAGGCGGAGGAAGTCATCGGCCCATTGGTGGAAGTGCTGAATGCGGAGATGGGGGATCGCGCCCGCCTGCTGGAACGGCTGAGCCGGCTGGAGGGGGTCTATGTGCCCCAAGTGCACGGACGAGGGTCTCGTGTGCGCCGGCAGTGGTTGAAGGATGTGGACCGCTTCCCCACGCGTTCCGTGCTGTGGACGCCGGCGGCCGAGTTCGGCTTCATGCATCTGGTGGAGCTGGCACGCGGGTGTCGGTGGGGATGTCATTTCTGCCTGGCCGGCTATACCAGCCGGCCGTGGCGGCAACGCTCTTTCCCCGTGGTGATGCAGGCGATTGAGGAAGGGCTTCATCACCGCCGGCGGGTGGGCCTCATCAGCGCCGCCGTCTCCGATTATGCCCATATTGACGCGCTCATGGATGAGCTGATGGCGCGCAAGATCGAGGTTTCGGTTTCCTCCCTGCGGGCGGATACCCTGTCGCCCAAAGTGCTGGATGCCCTGGCGCGCAGTCAAACCCGTACGGTGACGCTGGCGCCGGAAGCCGGCTCTCAGCGCCTGCGCGACGCCATCGGCAAGGGCATTTCCGAGGAGGATATCCTGCGTTCTG
>JACIWP010000413.1 GCA_014360855.1 Anaerolineae bacterium | reverse complement strand
CAGCCCGTTCACCAGGTGATGGTACACCTCCCGCAGGCGCACCGGGTCCGTGGTGACCCGTTTGAACAGGGATACGCTGTCGATCACGGCGCGCCGCACGTTCCAGTCCTGGATGAAGTCGGCGATCAGGCTCTCGGGAGCCTGCAGGCCGGCCAGGAAGATCTCCGGTGAGGTGAAGACCACCCGCACCCGCCGCTGGCGCTCCAGTTCCTTGAAATCCCAGCCCAATGCCTGGGCATCCCGGTATAGGCATACCGGGAACTCCTCGAAGGTGACGAAGAGGCCGGGGTCGTTGTAGCGCACAGCTCCTTCGTACAGGAACTGCAGGCCGAAGGTCGTTTTGCCGACCCCCGGCGCGCCCTGGATCAGCACGCTGGAGCCGGCCGGCACGCCGCCGTCCAGCATAGCATCCAATTGATCAATGCCCGTTTTCACGCGCTCGGCGGATTTGGACACTTGGACCTCCTTCGGGGCGGGTGAAAACTACTGCTCATTGGGGCGCCTTGATGCGGGACTCCAGCTCGTTGGCGATGCGCTCCGCCTCCTGCACCAGGCCGGGGTCCATATCGAAGACGGCCTTGCCCTGCAGGTCGGCCTCAATGGCCAGAGGGCTGAGGGGCAGGAATCCCAGCGCCGGCAGTTCCGGCAGGTTGGACAAGATGAACTGGCGGTCCCGCTCGTCGCGAATCTTGTTCCCTACCACGTACACGCGCCGCACGCCGATGTCCCGGGCCAGCCGGGCCACCGTCTGCGCGGTCTGGATACTGCGCAGGCCGGGCTCCACGACAACGATGAAGGCATCCACTGCGCCGGCGGTGGCGCGCCCGAGATGCTCGATGCCGGCTTCCATGTCCATGATCAGCACCTCCTGCTCGCGCAGGAGAAGATGGGTCACCAACGATTTGAGCAGTACGCTCTCCGGGCAGACGCACCCCGAGCCGCCCTTGTCCACCGTGCCCATCACCAGCAGGCGGATGCCGCGCTCCTCCACGGAGTAGCGCTCCGGGATGTCATCCACCCGCGGGTTGAGCTTGAACATGGCGCCGTAGGTGCCGGGTTTGGCGCCGGTGCGCTCCTCGATCAGGTCTTCCAGCTCGGCGATGGGCTTCAGCCGCGCCAGGGTCTCCGGGGAGAATCCCAGGGCTGAGGCCAGGTTGGCATCAGGGTCTGCGTCAATGGCGATCACGCGCCGGCCGCGCACTGCATACACATGGGCCAGCAGGCCGGCCAGCGTGGTCTTGCCCACCCCACCCTTTCCACTGATGGCGATTTTCATCCCACCCAGGCTCCTTCGAGAGAGTGATGTCCCCGGCGCTCGCGCGCCGGCGGCGTCATTATACCCGAAGTCGCCGCATCAAGCGAACCGGCGGCAGGGACGGTCGAGAAGGGATGCGGTACAGTATGTGCCGGCGCTTACCCGCCCTTCATCACCAGCGGCAGGCCCACGGGATATATCTTGGGGCTGTAATGCACTATCACCTTGCTCACCCAGGCCTGGGGCATGCGCTGGGGCTGGGAGTAATCGGAGCCAGGGAACTTCCAGAAGCCGTCGCAGTCCTCGATCCAGAAGCGGTACTGGAAGTAGCGGGCGGTGGGATAGAGGCCGCCGGCACCGTCCACGATCTCGTCCGGCGCGGGATAGACCCACATGCCCTCATTGGGGTCCCATACCGGCCCGCTCCAATCGCTCCAGGAGGCATCCGGCCAGGGGGTGTTCCCGGTGCGGGTCTGGAAGAAGA
>JACIWP010000412.1 GCA_014360855.1 Anaerolineae bacterium | reverse complement strand
CAACGGCGTTCGCCGGCGCGAAGGGCACGAACGGCGTCATCAGCATCACGATGATGCCCTCCCGCACCCCGATGCCCATGGGGACAAAGATGATGAGGAAGCCGATCAGCCAGGCGGCGCTGTAGGTGCCGACCGCGACCGGCCACAGGCTTGCCGGCCAGGCGGGATATACCGCCCGCATGAACAGGTGAAAGCCGGCCCCGATGCAGAGCTGAGTGAGCATATGGCAGAAAAGCAGAAAGAGCACGTCGCTATAGCGCAAGGTGACCGCCGGCAGTTCCATGCGGAGCAGGCGCGCCGCCGTCCGCAGGCCGAACCGAATCACCCGGGGATGGAGCGCCGCCAGACCTAGGATGCTCAGCGGGATGGTCCAGCGCAGGCCGGCTTCCTGCGGCAGTTGGGGCCAGAACGGCAGGCTCAGCACGAAGGCGAGGACGGCTGTCAGCGCCTGGAGGGCCATTTCCAGCAGGATGCTGAAGGACAGGGCCAGCGCCGGATAGCCGGCCTGGGCGCCCATGGCGAACCGGCCGGCCACGTCCCAGATGCCCCCAGGCAGATAGCGCGCGATCTGGGATAAGGCCCAGATGCGCGTCGTCTCCCGCCAGGGCCGGCGCACGCCCAGCCGCGTCAGCGTCCAGCGCCAGATGGCCGCCAGCAGGAAAAGCTGGGCCAGCACCAGGACGAAGGAAGCCGTCAGGTACGCCGGCTGAAAATGCCACTCCTGCGCGGCGAATTGGGGCCAGTTGCTCCAGATGGCACGCCCCCAGAAGAACAGGACAGCGGCGATGACGAGGGCCTGGGCCAACCGCCAAAGCCGGCCGCGTGCCCTGCGGGATGCCGACGGGGGGACGGAAGCGGTCATGTGGGCCGGGGTCCTTTAGGCCGGGGAGTGCGGAGACTCGCGGATGAGCCGGCGGGCCAGCAGGTCCGCGGCGACATCTTCCATGCCCAGCCTGCGCAGGGTCTCGGCGGTGGGCCGGCCGGTCTCCACATCCCACCCCCACAGCGCGTAGAACTCGCTCAGCGCGGCGCGCAGTTTCTCCGTATCCCCCCGCTGGGGGCCTTCCAGGTACGGGCTGGGCAGGAAGTCCTCCTGCTCCGTGAAATGCGGGATAATGACCTCATCGTCCTGGCGGGAGCGGGCGAAATCGCGCACCTGCAGGGCGCGCTCCAGGTTCACAACGCGCTCCCCACAGCGGTTGAAATCCTCCTCGCTCAGCTCCAGGCCTGTGGCCGCGGTGAAGAGGTGATATTCGAAGGCGTAGCCCTCCATTCCGCCGGCGCGCGCCATGCCGTCGGGCGTGCGGTAGCTCCACAGCATGGGGAAGACATTGTCGTCCACCGTCAGGCTGTCCTTCAGCGCGCCGCGGATGCAGTGCCAGCGGGCCGCCGGCGCCTTCCCCTCATAGCCCGAATAAGGGTCCAGCGCCAGGCGCGTGCCGTACAGCTTCTCCGCGCCGGCCATCAACTGCTCCCAGGTCGGTCCCTCTCCGTGATGGGCCAACGGCGAGTAGCCCAGCGCGCCGGTGATATATCCGTGGCTTCCGCCCATGGGGTCGCGCGTGTCGATGGCCCACTGCAGTGCCGGCGCGATCCAGAAGGGGAACACCGCCCGGTTGGCGCGATCGCCGCGGGCATCCATGTGGCCGGCGTATCCCCAGGCCTGATATACATCATCGGCGAAATCCACTCCCAAGCCCAACTGCTGGGCCGCACGCCAGCCCCCTTCGGCCAACACATCG
>JACIWP010000411.1 GCA_014360855.1 Anaerolineae bacterium | reverse complement strand
CGATCGCGAGGAGAGACGACGAGATGCGTGGGTGGGGGCGAAAGCCGGAACAGCACTGGCGGCCAGAGGACGCCGGCGGTGCTCAGCCCCAGCCGGCCGGCGGTGCGCGCCACCTGCCGCTCCAAGATCGTCTCCACCAGCGGCTGTCGCCGGCGCAGTTCGTCGCGCCGGCGCCCCGCCTCCGCCTCCTTCTGCCGAATCTCTTCCCCGGGCAGTGCCCCAGCCGGCAGTTCCGCATACGCCTGTTCGATCTCCTGCTGGAGCCGGCGGTATTGCCGCAACTGCTCCACGTAGTCCATCACAATCATCGAGCCGTCCAGGCCGGCGAGCTGAGGCGCGGGATACCGGAGGTTGGCGGCAATTTTGGCGGCGACCGCCTCCGCCTCCCAGCGGGCGATATCGAACTCTCTGCCGGCAATCACGGGCTGGATCGCGGCATCCATGTCCTTTTCAGAGAGTGCCTCCGCCGGCGGCCATACGCCCACAGCCAGCAGGCCGGCGGCGAGAAGCAGTACTGCCGCTGTCCCAATATGCCAGCCGGATAGATGCTTACGCCCTCGCATCGTCTCGAATCCTCGTCCAGGAAACAGAAAGGGGGCTCGCCGGTGTTTCCATCAGCGTGCCCCCGCACCAACTCTTCGATAGGCCGGCCAGCCGGCCGAAAACCATCAACCAGGAAGGGTTAGCGATAGCGCCGTTCGCGCTCCCGTAGCTTGCGCAGTTTGCGCCGCATTTTGCGGATGGCCTTGGCGCGCTTGATACGCTTCTCCTCGCTCTTGGAAACGTACCACCGCTTGCGGCGAACATCTCGCAGGATACCCTCCTTGGTGACCTCCTTGCGGAAGCGCTTCAGCAGGGATTCCTGCGATTCACCAGGCTGTAACTCCACGCGCATCTACGAATCTCACCCCCTTCCTTGTCCATATTTCTGTACGCCTTGCGACGGACATCTCGCATAAAAAAACCGTCTGACATACTGCAGACGGCCCACGGCATAGCCTTCCGTCCGCGCGCATTTGTAACACAAAATGGCCCTTTTGTCAATTTCGCGGCCCCCACTGCCAAATGGACAAGTTGCACTTCCTGGGGTACAATGCCGGCGCATCCCGCCCGCAAGAGAGGCTGTCAGGCACATCATGGCACATCGCCGTATCCGCCGACCAACAACCATGTTCTATGTCGCGTTCGCCCTGGCGTTAATCATCGCCGCCGGCCTGCCGCTCCACGCCCTGGCCCAGTCCCCCGCCGGCGAACCGCGCATCGCCTTCGCCGCCCGCACCGGGCAAAACTGGGACATTTACTCCATCCGCCCCGACGGCACGGACCTGCGCCGGCTGACCGACCATCCGGAGCCGGACCTGGCGCCAGCCTTCTCGCCCGACGGCTCCCAACTGCTGTTCCAGTCCCACCGCGATGGCAATTGGGAAATCTATCTGCTGGACCTGCACAGCGGCGAGCTGACGCGCCTGACCGATTCGCCGGCCTTCGACGGCATGCCGGCCTGGGCGCCGGACGGCCGCCGCTTCGCCTTTGAGTCCACCCGCGCCGGCGACCTGGATATCTTCATTGGCTCGCTGGACGGCGGCCCGCCGCAGAACCTCACTGCCGATTCCCCATACGGCGACATGGAGCCGGCCTGGTCCCCCGACGGCACCACCATCGCCTTCTCCTCCTGGCGCTACGGCGATAAAGACCTGTTCTTCATGCGCCCGGACGGCCAGGACGTGCGGCAGATCACCAACAGCCACACGGGA
>JACIWP010000410.1 GCA_014360855.1 Anaerolineae bacterium | reverse complement strand
GTATTGGTGACGATGCGACCCAGCCAGACCCGGAAACTGCAGTCGCCGCGGAACTGCGGGAGCTTCCGCCAGGCCTTGATGAATGCCTCCTGCGCCAGGTCTTCCGCCAACTGTGAGTTGCCTGTCATGCGATATGCCACGCCCACGGCGAAGGAGCAGTAGCGCTGGGCCAGCATGCCGAAGGCCTCTTTGTCGCCGGCGCGACTGCGGGCCAGCAGTATGGCTTCGCCGTTCGGGTCCGGATGCGTGTCCTGGGTCATTCCGCTCTCTCATTAAATAGACGTCCCCATTGGCACGCGTATTCGGTATGAGATGTGGGGGAACGAAGGCGGAAAACAACGGGTTTGCGATTGTCAGGGGCCGGACTCGCCGGCGGGCGCCGTGACGCCCTCCTCTTCGGCTTCCCCGGCCAGGCAAAGGGTGGAGCGGTTGTCCTGCAGTTCCTGGAGGGCGCGCTCGTAGCGGCGCAGGAGCCCTTTACTCCCTTCCCGCAGGCCAAGCACGGCGCGTTGAGAGCACACGTCGCAACCGAGTGTCGCCTTGTAACTGCTCATGTCGCACTGCAGACAGCCGCAGAGGCGAATCATCATCAGAGAGAATGCCAGGCCGGCAGGACTGGCTTCGCCCTGGGCCAGCACATCATCTACCAGGGCCTTCCAGCGCTCGTCCAGGAGGTTACGAAGCCCCCGCACACAGGAATGGGGGAACAGGATCTGACTGCGTGGGTACATGGTCCACGGCCTCTCCTCGCTGGGAATATGCCTGCCTCGCCAGGGATAGTACACGGCCGGCGCGGCGTTGTCAAATTTCCGACCGTCCGGCTATGTACCCCAGGCGGCAGGCATATCCCCCTACACCCCGGGCCTTTCCAGCGGCATATTTTCGCCGGCGCTAGGCCTGTGCCGGCTGGCGCCGGCGGCGATCCCCCTGCCGCAGGAACCATTTGGTGATCTCTGCCGCTACCGCGGGGATGAGCACCAGCGGGAGGATCTCCGCCCAATGCTCCCAACCCAGGAAGGCCGTGTCGAAAATGGGGTCGAGCGGCGGCACATAGATGATGGCCAGCAGGATCGCCAGCGATGCCAGGAAGGCATACTGCATGTATTTGTTGCTGAAGACGCCGATGGCGAAGACCGAATAGCGCTCCGAGCGCGACGTGTAGGCCCGGAACAGCTCCGACAGGGACAGGGTGGCGAAGGCCATGGTTTGCGCGCCGGCCAGATTGTCCGGGAAAGCCCGCAGGCCGATGAGGAAGGCCGTCAGGGTGGCGGCGGTAATGGCGATAGCCTGTACCGCGATGCCGATCAGCATCTCTTTGTTGATGACTGGTTCATTTACCGGGCGCGGCGGCCGTTCCATGATGTCCGGGTCGCCCCGCTCCACGCCCAGGGCCAGCGCCGGCGCCCCGTCGGTCAGCAGGTTGAGCATCAGCAGTTGGATGGCGGTCAGCGGCAGGGGCAGGCCGGCGATGGTGGCCAGGAAGATGACCAGGATTTCCCCCACGTTGCAGGACAGCAAGAAGAAGACGAACTTGCGGATGTTGGAGTAGATGATGCGGCCCTCTTCCACCGCCGCCACAATGCTGGCGAAGTTGTCGTCGGTCAGCACCATATCCGCCGTCTGCTTGGAGACATCGGTGCCTGTAATGCCCATGGCGACGCCGATATCAGCGCGCTTCAGCGCCGGCGCATCGTTCACGCCGTCGCCGGTCATGGAGACGATATGGCCGCGCCGGCGCAGTGCCTCGACGATGCGCACCTTATGCTCCGGCGAGACACGGGCGAAGACATCCACATCCTCTAC
>JACIWP010000409.1 GCA_014360855.1 Anaerolineae bacterium | reverse complement strand
ATGCGGAGGCCCTCGACGATGCGAGCGGGACTGCCGAAGGCCCCCTCGAAGAGGGAGGTATAGGCGCGGACGATGGTGCGCCAGGCGGCCTGCATGCCGGCGCCGAACCCACTGCCGAACGCCGCCCAAACTTTCGGGTCGAAGGCCATGATGAAGATGGCGCCGATGATAAGCGCGGAGATGATGGCCAGGAAGGGGATAAGCGCCGCCTGCCAGTTCCAGGCCGTCAGGCGGGCGAAGATGCCCCGGCGGATTTCCTCCCCCTGCGGCCCCACGCCGGTGCGGATGCGCCCGCTTTTCAGGCTCTCGGTGATCTCGAGGATTTTGCCGCGCACTTCGGAGGGAACCGCCACATCGGCGTCGTGGAAGGGGGCCAGCCCCACGCCGGCGTTGGCAAGGTCAAAACGCATGATCCCGCCGCGCAGGCTCCCCTGCAGGGCTTTTTTGACCGCCTGGTATACCGCCTCATCCACGCGCTTCATGGCGCTGGTGAGGACACGGTCCGCGCCGGCCTGTCGGCCGTTCTGGAAGGTGGTGACCCACACGTCCTGGTCGGCGCCAATGACCCAGATGCCCTGCGAGGCCGCCGTCAGCAGGCCGGCGTTTCCGCAGGCGCCGGCGGCGGCGAAAATAATGTCCACGCCCTCGGCCGCCAGCTTTCCGACGGCCTCGGCGCCGGCGGCGGCATCGGTAAAGGAGTTGGTGTAGACCGGGATGAGCTTGGCCTGGCGGTTCGTCAGGGCCATGCCGTTGGCAAAGCCGCGGTGGAAGCGGCGGATGGGGGGCAGGTCCTTTCCACCGATGAAGCCGACATTGCCTTGCGAAGTGATGAGGCCGGCCAGCGCGCCGGCGAGGAAGGCCGCCTGGTCCTCGGCGAAGACCAGGCCGGTCATGTTCTGGCTCTCGACCAGCGGCTCGTAGTCCACCACGATGAAGTGGGCCTTGGGGTAGCGGCCGGCGATGCGCTCGACGGCCGGCCCGGTGACGGAGCCGACCGTGACGATGAGCCGGCAGTCCTCGTCCAGGAGCTGGCGCAGTTCGCTCTCATAGGCGGTGGGAGAGGCCGGCTGGCGCACCACCACCTCGATGCCGTGCTCCTGGGCGGCCCGCAGGAGTCCCTCGTAGGCCTGCTGGTTGAAGCCGCCGTCGTCAATGCGTCCGCCGTCGGTGATTAAGCCAATTCGCAGGATGTCAGCCGGCAGTGGCACGGACCTCCTCCTTTCGTACTCCCGCCATGAGCAGGCCGATTTCTTCTTTTGTGGCGGTTTCGGCCGGCAGGATGGCCTGGATTTGACCCTCGTACATCACAGCAATGCGGTCGGAAAGGTTCATTACTTCGTCCAGTTCCGGGGAAACCAGCAGTACCGCACAGCCTTCATCGCGCTTTTCGATGATGCGGCGGTGAATATATTCGATAGAACCCACGTCCAATCCGCGCGTCGGCTGGGAGGCGATGAGCAAGCGGATCGGGCGGGAGAATTCGCGAGCGACAATGACCTTTTGCTGGTTGCCGCCCGAGAGGCTGGAGACCGGGGTGAGCACGCTGGGGGTGCGCACGTCGAACTCCCGCACGCGGCGTTCGGCCGTGGCCAGGATGACCTCCCTGTCCAGCACCCCACGCTGGGCAAAGGGCGGCAGATAGTACGTGTTCAGTACCAGATTGTCCGCAACCGGGAAAGAGAGCACCAGCCCGTCTTTCTGACGGTCTTCTGGCACGTGGGCGACCCCGCGCTCCAGGATGGCGCGGGGCGAGGCGGTGGTCACGTCTTTGTCGAGGATCAAGATGCGTCCGCCGGCGGCCGGCCTC
>JACIWP010000408.1 GCA_014360855.1 Anaerolineae bacterium | reverse complement strand
CTATCGCCGGCAAGTACCGGGTGGTGATGAGCTTTGACCCGGAGTTTGGCGCCCGCTCCTATTATCCGGACCTCCCGCCCAGCCTCAACACACTGCGGACGCTGGAACCGGGCAAGGGATACTGGATTTACATGACGAGCGCCGGCGAACTGCGCTACCCGCTCCCATGAGCGGATGGCTCAGGGATGCAGTATGCGGGTGAAGCTGTGGCGTTCCGCCACTGCCTGCAGTTCAGGGACGAGTTGACGCAGGGTGCGCGCCGTCAGCTCGCGGGCGGCATCCATTCCGAAATACTGGCGGATCACCTCTGTTTGCCGGCTGAGGAAGGTGCGGTAAACGTTCGCCAGCTTGTCCAGCGCCAGATCCGGCGGTGTCTCATCCACAATGTGACCGTTCTCAATGCGGATAGGGATGTCCTGGCAGGCGCGGTTGACCGCCTGTTCGCAACTGGTGTCGGACGGGTGTTTGCGCAGTACCAACGTGCCCCGGCAGTTCAGCTCCGCGATCTCGCGGAAGGCCCTGCGGAGATGAATCCGCTCCATATCGCCGTAACGGATAGCGCCGACGGCGAGCAGGGTATAGGCGATGCGCGAGGCCTCAAAAAGCGTCAACTGGAGCCGGCCGGCGATATCCGTGATATCGCGACTGCCATCCACCTCCTTGAGGAACGCTATCTCTGTCTCTGTTAACCCGAGTTGTTCCAACTCCTCCTGTCTCATGCTGATCTCGAAGACGGCCTCGGGTGAGGACACCAGCCGGCGGATGGTTTCCCAGTTGTCCACCCAACGGCATCCTTCCAGGATGAGCTGGGTGGTGGTGAGCTGGATGGGGATGCACCACTGGTGCTGGGGCTGGGATTGGTCAAAGGTGAACTCGCCGGCCTGCCAGCGGAAGAGGTCGAATATGGCGCGGAGAGAATCTTCCATGGAAGGTGGTGTCGCTTCCGCCTGGTCCAGGCGGTAGCCGGCGATGCAGTTGGGTTGGCCGCGCACGAAGTTGATGGCTCTGCCCAGCACGCCGTCGGTGACGGTGAGGGTGCCGGAGTGCTTGCCGGAAGCGATCAGGCGCAGGAGGTCAGGAAGATGGTACTGCCGCAGGTCGCCGGTCATGACCATCAATCCTCGTTTGCCTGGTGTTTCGAGGGCGCCGGCGTTTCCCTGGATGGATTCGATCAGCTCTCCCATCCACATGCGTTCCATGGTGATGAAGCGCAGGGTGTGGTCGAAGATGGCGCGCTGGCGCGGGTTGAGGTCTGGCTCCTGTTCCATGGTCTCGCGCACCTGCATCTGCCACTGGCGCAGGGATTCCATGCGCTGTTCCATCAGAGCCAGGGCGCGCTCAATGGGGAGGCGGTTCAGCAAGTAGATGCTCAGGTCGTAGTCGAAGTGGATGGGGACATGGCCGGCGGCGTGCGCTTCCAGCGCTTCGAAGAACGCCTGTTGGCCGGCTTCGGTCAGCAGATATATCGCCTTGTCCACCGAGCCGCGCCGCTGTCGGATTTCAGAGATACAGCCCCGGTCGCGCAGTTTCCCCAGCGCGTAATACACGCCGGGCATGCTGATATTGAACCAGCGGTCAATGTGCTCGGCTTTGATCAGTTGGTACAGCTCGTAGCCGTGCATGGGGCGTTCCTGGAGAAGCCCCAGCACCAGCAGGTCCAACGGCGTTAATGCCGACGTTCCCATGTTTGCTCCCTTTCCCGCAAAATGCCCTGCAGGCTGACTCTTACCCACTTTCATAGGCGAGAGACCATCGGTAGGTGAAGAGAGCGCGTCTGATCAGTCGGGGCTTGAGGATCCAGGGCATAGCCAAGAGGCGCAGGGCC
>JACIWP010000407.1 GCA_014360855.1 Anaerolineae bacterium | reverse complement strand
GCGCGAGTTCCCCACCTGGGAAGCGGAGGTGCGGGAGATATGCCAGCGGGCGAAGCGGTACGTGCAGACCCACCCGAACGATACCGTCGCCATCCTCGTGCCCACCAACATCCTGGGCAGTCAGGTGGTCAAGCAGTTGAGCGAGCTGGGGGTGGACTTTGAGGACCTACTGCGGGAGCCTTCCCAGACGCGTTCGGTACTGCGGGTGCTGGCCAGCATTGTCCATTTCGCCACCGCCCCCCGCACCAGCAATATCCTGGCGGAGCTGTTCAGTACCCTGGTCGAGGCGCATGTGTGGGAACTGCCGGCGGAACTGCATGTATCCCGCTTGTTGGCCCTACTGCGCAGTGCCCGGCCGGAGCGACTGCTCTTCCCGGAGCCGGGAAAGAGCCGGCGCATGGCGCTTCCACCGGTGGAAGACCTGCCGGAAGAGCTGATTGCGGTCATCGAGCGCTTCGCTGAGCAAGCCGCCGGCTGGTTGCGCGCCTCCCTGCTCCCCATTGATGAATTCGTGCTGACCGTCGGGACGGAACTGTTCCGCTCCCCGTTCCAACTCGCATTGGTCCAGCAGATCGCCGCCGCCATGCGGCGTGCCGCCGACATGAACCCCTCCTGGCGCCTGCCGGACCTGGCGCGCGAGCTGGCCGAGCTGAGCAGTGACCCGCGCGCTCTGCCGCAGATGGGCTTCCGCGAGCTGGGCTATACGCCTCAACCGGGCGTCATCAACGTCGCCACCCTGCACGGCGCCAAGGGGTTGGAGTGGGACCTGGTGTACATCCTGGGCGCGGACCGGGCATGGTTCCCAGAACACCCGGATCAGGTATGGATGGAAAGCTGGGGCATCATGGAAGGAAGCGAACGGGAAGAGGTCACGGAGCTGATCCGCGCCCTGTCGGACGAAGCGGACCTGCCGCGCGGCGCTCATCCTCCCACTAAGGAAGCGCAGTTGGAGCATATCGCCGAACGTCTGCGCCTGCTGTACGTAGGCATCACCCGCGCCCGCCGCCGGCTGTGCATAAGCTGGAGCAGACGCCGGCTGGTCAGCGGCTCGTTCGGCATCCTGCGCGATAAGGAAACCGATATTTCGCCCGCTTTGGAACGCCTGCGCCAGTTCCATGAACGCGCCGCCAAAGGGGCACCCATCAGTGAGGCAGAACCATGATGCGGGGAACGCTTGCGAACAGGCCGGCTGTTCAGCCACCGTTCGTCTTCACCCAATCGAACCTGCAGGACTTCGACCGCTGTCCCCGGCTCTTCTACCTGCGCTGGGTGGCGCGCGTCGAATGGCCCCAGACCACGCTCTCCCGGGAACGCGAGGCAGACCTGCTCCAGCGCTCCCGCTTTCACCGCCTGGTCCAGCAGTGGTTGTTGAACATCAGCGTCACCCATATTATTGAGGCAGAGCCGGCCGATTCGCCCCTGCGAACATGGTGGCAGGCGTTCCTGGACCATCCGCCGGCCCTGCCGGCCGGCCCCCGCTTTCCAGAGGTGGAGCTAGCTGCGCCGATCGGCGAACATGTGCTCCTGGCACGCATGGACCTGCTGGTGGTAGAGCCGCGCCGCCGGCTGACCATCTTCGACTGGAAGACCGGCCTCCTCTATCCCCGGTTGGAGCGGCTGCGGGAGAGCTGGCAGACCGTGGTCTACCGCTATCTGGCGGTCGAGGCCGGCGCCCCCTACTTCGGCGAGCCGGCCGTCCCCCCCGATGCGGTCGAGATGATTTACTGGTTTTCCGAATACCCGGCGACGCCCATGGCCCTGCCGTATTCCGCCGAGGAGCACACTGCGGCGGCGGAGCGCCTGCGGGAACGCGTCGCGCAGATCGCCTCCC
>JACIWP010000406.1 GCA_014360855.1 Anaerolineae bacterium | reverse complement strand
CGCTTCCGTCAGCTCAAACCGCACCGGCGGAAGAATATATTTCGAATGCGGCAGAACCTTCCAGCGATGATTTTCCTCGATCAACGGCACTCGAAACGGCTCATCCTGCAAGTCCAGCAAATCCCGCTGGATGGTGCGTTGGGTGACCCCACAGCGATGGGCCAATTCCTGTGTGGTCAGGCCCTTGGGGGTGGCCATCAGCATATTGTAAATCAGGTTCAGACGCTGTGCCTTTTTGCTGACCAGAGTCTCCACCATCTCACAGCCTCCTGGGTGAGTGCTTGTCGGGCTGAATCTGCATGCACCGTAATGATACCACAACATAGCGACGAAATCTGTCGTCGCGACGGGCGAATTCGCCGGCCAGTAGTGTCCCAGCCGGCAGATCTCCTTCAGCGGCACCACCCCGCCGAACCCCCGCTCTTTTTTTACTTCGCACTATGTATATTATGTAGTAATCCCATAGGGGAACTTGACATAATGGGGAAATCAAGGGGAATCGCCGGCCCCCGCACTGCCTCCCGCACCTTCTCCAGTAGGGTCGACAGAGAAAACGGCTTCATAATCCACAGAGGCGTGCCCAGCGAACCCCATTCCGCGGATTGATCCAGGGGATAGCCCGTCATCACCAACACCGGACAGGAGAAACCGCCGGCCCGCAGCGCGGCAATCAACTCCGCACCGCCCATGCGCGGCATCACCATATCCGTGATCACCAGGTCCACGGCGCCGGCCAGTTCCTGAAGCTTTTCCAACGTTTCTACACCGTCCGCCGCCCACACCACCTCATAGCCGGCCGAGGCCAACGCCTGCCGGCAAATCTCCCGTACCCGCTCATCATCCTCCACCAGCAGGATGCGCTCCCCATGCCCACACACCCGCGCCATGTCTGCATGCGATTCTTTCTTTATGTCGAGAGGGCCGATGACGGTCAGCTCCGGCAAGTACACCGTAAAGGTGCTCCCCCGTCCCACCTGGCTCTCCACGCCGATATAGCCGCCGTGCTGTTGGACGATGCCGTACACCTGGGAAAGGCCCAGGCCCGTGCCCTTGCCGGCGCCCTTGGTGGTGAAGAACGGCTCGAAAATGTGCGGCAGATGCTCCGGCGCGATGCCGCATCCCGTGTCCTCTAGCTGGAGCAGGATCCAGGAGCCGGCCCGCATGCCCGGCCACGGCGGCGGGTCGAAGCGCGGGTCAAATGTGCGGCGCATGACGCGCATCCACAGCGTGCCGCCGCGAGGCATGGCGTCGCGCGCGTTGACGGCCAGATTGGTCACCACTTGTTGGAGGCTGGTCGGGTCAGCCTCCAGCTCCCTCCGCCATTCGGCACTCCATCCATTAAACCATATATGCATGGGAAAATCAAGGCTACAATGGTAGGAATGGCGGAGAAACCTCGTGCATGTAATACGCCAGAGGCTGAAGCCGCGGCTCCAATGATAGCGGCCGTCTATTCGAACACCCTGGGGTCATGCGATGCTGTTGACGTCCTGCCAGAAATATGTACAATATGCCTCGCCGGAAAATGCCCATGCCTGGGCGTATTCATAAGGAGTGTGCCATGGCAGGACTGGTGGAGAAAATGTTATCGGTGGAAGAGGCCCTGGAGCGAGTGTTATCGCTGGTGCGCCCTCTTCCCCTGGAAGAGGTTCCGATACTTGATGCGCTGGATCGTGTGCTGGGGGAGGATATCGTTTCGGATATCAACATTCCTCCTTTTCAGAATTCCGCCATGGATGGCTATGCGGTGCGTTCTGCGGATGTGGCGGATGCCTCGCCGGCCAACCCCGTGCGTTTGCGCGTCATCGGGGACCTGGCCGCCGGCTACGCG
>JACIWP010000405.1 GCA_014360855.1 Anaerolineae bacterium | reverse complement strand
AGCGTATCTCGCCGCCGGCCGTCTCCTCCTGGCCAACTGTCACGGTTCAGCTACCCCTATACAATGAAATGTACGTGGCAGAGCGGATCCTGCGGGCGGTCACGCGCTTGCGGTACCCGCGTGAGAAACTGCATATCCAGGTGCTGGATGATTCCACCGATGAGACCCGCTTTCTGTTGGAGCGGGCGGTGGCGCGCTACCGCCAGGCCGGCTTCGACATGGACCTCATCCGCCGGCCGGAGCGCCGGGGGTTCAAGGCCGGCGCACTGCAGTACGGCCTTGCGCTGGCCAAAGGGGAGTTCATCGCCATTTTCGACGCCGATTTCGTCCCGCCGGCGGATTTCCTCCTCCGCACAATACCCTATTTCACCCAGGAACCGCGCCTGGGGTTTGTGCAGGCGCGCTGGGGGCATTTGAACGCCGAGCATTCCACGCTGACGCGCGCCCAATCCATCGGCCTGGACGGCCATTTTATCGTGGAGCAGACTGGCCGCCAGCGCGGGGGCCTGTTCATGTCCTTCAACGGCACGGCCGGCGTCTGGCGGCGCTCCTGCATCATTGAAAGCGGGGGCTGGCAGGCGGACACGTTGTGCGAGGACCTGGACCTGAGTTACCGGGCGCAGATCGCCGGCTGGCACTGCCTGTACCTGCCAGAGCTAGAGGCCCCTGCAGAGATCCCGCCCCAAATGGCCGCCCTCAAGCGTCAGCAGGCACGCTGGGCGCACGGCTCCGTACAATGCCTGATGAAGCTGTGGCGGCCGGTGCTGGCCAGCCGGAGGCCCCTGTCGGTGCGACTGCTGGGGCTGGTACACCTGGGCGCCTACCTGGCGCATCCGATGAGCCTGCTACTGCTGTTGTGTCTAGTGCCCCTGCTGGTCTGGGACGGGGGGATCCATCTGAAGCTAGCTTTTCTGAACGTGGTGAGCTTTGGGCCGCCCCTGGTATATCTCATCGGACAACAGCAGTTATACCGGGATTGGCCGCGCCGGCTGGCCTATTTCCCGTTCCTTTTCCTGCTGGGCACCGGGTTGAGCTGGAGCAACAGCGTGGCCATCGCCAGGACGGTGCTCCGCCGGCCCATGCCGTTCCAGCGCACGCCGAAGTTCCGGCTCACATCCTCCGCCGCCGGCTGGGAGCGCAAGCGCTATGTCCTGCACTGGCAGTGGGGCAATTTGGGCGAGGTACTGCTGATGGCATACGCCGGCGCAGGGATGGTCTTCGCCGCGCAGCGCGGGGCCTTCTATGTCATCCCTTTCCTGGCGCTGTACTTCCTGGGCTTCGGCTACGTGGCCTTTTACGACCTGTGGCGGCAGTGGCGGGCGTCGCGCATCCAGCGCCGGCCGGCCTCCCCACGCCATTTACCGGTGTGAGGCTCTCCGCCGAGCGTCAGTGACGCTGTAGGAAGGCGCGGGCGATGGCTTCTTTCTCCTCGTCGGTGAGGTTGTGTTCCGATTCCCAGCCCCGCAGGGGCTTGGCGTAGACCCGCTGGCTCTGCCGGCCGGCGAGGCCGGTCAGCACCACACCGTTGCCGTGTCCATCCACCAGGGCGATGGAGAAGCTCTGCTGGCCGCTGATGTCCGGATAGGCATCGAAGCGCACGATGCCAAGGTGCTGGAGGGACAGCTTGGCGGCCTTTTCCAACTGGCGCGAGACGCGGGTCAACTGCTCCACCTGCTCGGCGGTGACCCGGGCTTGTTGAAGGTATTCGTCGAGGATTTCCTCCAGCGGCCGGCCTTCGCGACCGCGCATCAGCTCCAGATAGCGGCCTAACAGCCGGCTGACGCGCGCCTGCATCGTCACCAGCCAGAGCAGGAGGATGATGAGCAGGCCGGCG
>JACIWP010000404.1 GCA_014360855.1 Anaerolineae bacterium | reverse complement strand
ATCCACTGCCGGCACTGGCCCGATAGGAGTGCGTGGATGAGGGGATGGTCGGTATCGATGGGAAGATGCTGGAGCACGGTCAGGGAACCCCGCAGGCCGGCCTGGCTGTGGAGCACCAGCTCATCCTGTCGGGGGGAGAGCAGGAAAAGCGCAATGCCGTCGAGCGCATAAGAGTCGGCGAGAAAGGACAGCACCGCCGGGAGGCGGGTTTCGAAGGTGGCCGGCGGGAAGAAGCGGTCCTGCAGTTCCACCAGCAGGCGCAGTTCCTCAAAGGTCAGGGGAAAATCCTGTCTGTGTGCGAATGTGTCGTTGCGGAAATCCCGCAGGGCCACGCGTCCAATTCCTTGCCGTAACTGCCGTGCATGCCGGTATTTGTACACGCAATTCCCTCGCGCTGCCTTATGATAGCATAGCTATGCTGGTATGTCAAACAGTATCGTTAATTTAGGCAGAAGGGCCGGCATTCGCGCAATACGCGCTGGGGACAGTCAGTATAGAAGGATCAGGGGGTGAGAGTCAACCTGGATCGTTATATCTTCACCAGGGGAAGCAGTGCCGCCCGATCCATCAGCGTGAACTTCTGCCCCTTCCCCGTTGGAGCGATATACCATGGCGCGGGGGGCGGATATGCGCAGGGGTACCACTGGCCCCTCCCCATTCCGCCACGCGATCACCAGGTGGGTGAAACCCTCCCCCTTATAGTCAAACTCATATGCCTCCAGCGGGCCGGCCGCCGGCACGCTCAGCTCTCCCCGGAAATAGGCGCGCGATAGATGTTGTGCCAGGAGCTGAAAGGTGCGGTAGGCCGGCTTGGGCGCGCCGCCGGCGTCCACCAGGCCATATAATCGCACATCGTCTGGGCGGTCCTGCAGTTTGTGCCATACGGCGGCCGGCAAGCCGGCCCAGGCGGCGCGTGCATAGGAGCGCACCATCTCATCGGCGGTCTTCTGGTCCGAATACCCTTCGGCCGCGGGGCCGGCGGTGGGCTGTCCTACCTCACTGCATATGATGGGCTTCTCCGCCCCTGCCTTCGTCAAAATGCCCTGAAGATAGGCGGCCTTCCCCTGGATGCCGCGCCCGAACCGGTCCCAGCGGTAGGAAAATGCGGGGTAGTAATGAAAGTTGGCCCAGTCGAAATAGGCGCCGGCGCCGGCGTCCAGCACCTGCTCGAGGAAATGCACGTTGAAGGGATTACCCTCGATCTGTTCCAGCGCCAGGCCGCCAAATATGACCACGGCCTCCGGGTTGGCCTTTTTGATGGCCGGGTAGGCCTGGCGCAGGAGTTCGGCATAGGCGGCCGGCGCGTTCCCCCAGCATCCTCCTTGGGCGCCGTAGGTCTCGGCATCGGTGTTGTCCGGCTCGTTATACAGCTCCCAGTGCTGGACCTGGTAGGGGGCTTGGCGGTAGCGGGAGACAGCCTCTTCCAGAAAGCGCAGGAAGGCTTCCTGGCCGGCGGCGTTCAGCGGGCCGCAGGGCGTGTCTGCGGCCCAGGTCGGATTGTCGCGCACGGTCAGGATGATCTGAAAGCCATGTTGGCGCAGGGCGCTGAGGAGCTTGTCGTATGTGCCGAAGCGGTAGGCCGGCGGGTTCGCCCGACGGGGTTCGATGGTTCGCCAGCGCAGAGGGACCCGGGCCCAGCGGGCACCGGTGCCGACAGCCAGCTCGACCTGGCCCTCATCGCGCTCAGAGGTAAGCTCAATGCCCAGCACTGCGCCGGCGGGTACCGAGGGAGGGGTAGGGGATGCGGCGGCCGGCGCGGGTGGTGCTGGGCGAGGCGCGCAGGCGGACAGCAGAAAAAGGACGCATGTCATCCATACGGCGGCCCCGATGAGCCTGCCGGCCGGCGCT
>JACIWP010000403.1 GCA_014360855.1 Anaerolineae bacterium | reverse complement strand
GGGCAGCCATGGCCTGCGGCTTTATGGTCATGGCGGCGGCGCGCGCCGCGGCCGAGGGGGCCGGCGTGCAGGATGGGTTGAGGGTGGTGGAAGAGGCGCGCCCGCGTGCCAATTTCCTGATGGGGCTGGACCAGTTATATTACCTGCATCGCGGCGGTCGGGTGCCGGCCATCGCCGCCATTGCCGGCGCCGCCCTGCGCCTGGCACCCATCCTTCACATGACCGATCAGGGGGAGGTGCATATCGTCTCCGTGGCGCGCACCCGCCGGGGCATGATCAACCGCATCCTGGACCTGCTGGAGAAACGGCTGGGAGGCATGCCGGCCTATATCGCGGTCAGCCATGCGGATGCCCCGGACGATGCGCGCGCAGTGCACGAAGAGGTATGCCGGCGGGTGCGCTGTTTGGGCAGTTGGGTCACCTCCTTCACGCCGGTAATGGGCGCCCATGCCGGCCCTGGCCTCATCGGAATCTCGTACTACCTGGAGTCGGGGTATGCTGGCGCTTAAGATCACGGCACTGCTCATCGCTTCCTATTTGCTGGGGTCTATTCCAACCGCCTATCTCTTCGCCCGCTGGCGCAAGGGGATTGACCTGCGCCAGTACGGGAGCGGCACCGTCAGCGGCTCGATGGTATGGGAGCATGTGGCCCGCTGGGGTGTCGTGGTGGTGGGGCTGTTTGACCTGGGCAAGGCGGCTTTTGCCACGTGGCTGGGCGCGCACATCAGCCTGCCGGTGGCCATCGCCGCCGGCCTGGCCGCTACCATCGGCCACAACTGGCCCATCTTCTTACACTTCACCGGCGGCCGCGGCCTGGGATGCTACATGGGCATGTTCCTGGTCATATTCCCGTGGGGCTTCCCCTGGATGCTGGGGTTCCTGGCATTGGGCCGGCTCATCAGCCGCGACTCGGCGCCCTGGGCGCTGGCCGCGCTGGTCGGCCTGCCAGTGTTCGCCTGGTACATGCGCCAGCCGGCGGAGCTTATTTGGGGCACAATCATTATGCTCATCCTGGCCCTGGTCAAGCGGGTGGAGGCCAACCGCCGGCCTCTGCCGGCCGACCCCGCCGAACGCCGGCGGGTGCTGTTGTACCGGCTCCTGCTGGACCGCGACATCCGGGACTGGCATACCTGGGTGCGGCGCACGCCGGAATCCCGCCAGGGGTGAGCCGGCCATAACCTTGACACACCCTGTCACCTGGACGCACACATGGAGCATATGGAAGGGTTCACCTGCAGGGAAGCGGCGATTGATGTCGGGGATGCGGTTCTGCGAGGGGAAATCTATCTGCCGGCTGGCGAGGGACCGTTCCCGGCCGCCATCCTTCTCCACGGCATGGCGGCGGGGCGCAAGATCATGCGGCCGGCCGCGCAGGAGCTGGCAGCGCGCGGGATCGCGGCGCTGATTTACGACCTGCGCGGGCACGGCGACAGCGGCGGGGTGTATGCCGGCCAGGGGGCAGAGGATGTGCGGAAAAGCATTCACTGGCTGGCGGCCCAGCCGTTCGTGATGGCTGATAGGATCGGGCTGGTAGGGCACAGCCTGGGCGGCCGGCTGGTGCTCATCGCCGCGGCCCAGGAGCCGTGTGTGGCGGCCGTAGTGGCGCTGGCGCCGGCGCCCGACCTGCTGTTCCAAGACCTGGCGAAGGACGAAGAGGGCCGGCAGTTTCTGGCCAATCCGCCGCGCGAGGTGATCCACTACCCAGGGACCGAGGTTCCTGGCGCGAACAACTGGGATGGCTGGCGGCTGATCCAGAATATGCGGTTGAACGGCTACCGCATGAGCATCATCTGGGCGGATACCATCGCTACCTGGAACGCCTTTCCGCTGGAGAAGGCGGTGCGCTTCC
>JACIWP010000402.1 GCA_014360855.1 Anaerolineae bacterium | reverse complement strand
ACGAAGCACTGGAAGAGATACGTTCTTCTGCGGCAGACCCTTCCGGGCAGACGCTCATTGGGAGGCCGGCAGATGTGTCCGATTACGCGCAGGCCCAGGCCGTCGTGCGGGAGCTGGTGCGGGAAGGATGGGAGCCGGACCTGCTGTTCAACTTCGCCGGCATCGCGCACCCGGGCTACTTTCACGAGCTTCCGTTGGAGGTGTTCCGCCGCACCATGGAGACCAATTTCTTCGGCACCCTGCACATGTGCAAGCTGGTCGCCCCGCTGATGATGCGCCGCCGGCAGGGGCATATCGTCAACACCTCATCGGTGGCCGGCTTTATCGGGGTCTTCGGTTACACCGCCTACGGCGCGTCCAAATTTGCCGTGCGCGGCTTCACCGACGTACTGCGGAGCGAGCTGAAGCCGTATGGTGTGCGGGTGTCCATCCTCTTCCCGCCGGACACCGACACGCCGCAGTTGTGGGAGGAGAACAAAATCAAGCCGGCCGAGACGCGTGCATTGGCCGGCAATGTCAAGGTCATGCGCCCGGAGGAAGTAGCACGGCAGTTACTGCGCGGGGTGGCGCGAGGACAGTACGTGATCCTGCCGGGCCTGGAGAGCAAGCTGGTCTATATGGCGGCCGGCCTGCTGGGCGCCAAACTGCACTGGTTCCTGGATGCCATTGTCCGAAAGGCCCAGCGGGAGCGAGGAGGCCCGCCGCCGCTGAGCGATGAACTGCTGACCGAACTCTACGGCTTGCGGGAGCAGGGCGACGGCGATGGATGAGGTGGGATTTTCTCTGCGGAGCCAGGCCCAGGCCGCGTTCATGAAAGCCCTGCGCCGCGGCGAGCGCTACGCCATGCGGCGGGAATGGCGCGGCCTGCCGGCGGAGCTCCTGCCGTTCAACGTCGTGGTGCGCACGCTGGGGCTGTTCCGCCGGGAAGAGCGCGGGGTGCAGGAGGTGCCCCTCGACGCCATTGTCGGGAGCGTGGACCGCGTCGGCGATTTCTGGCGCAATTTCCTGCCGCGGCAGTCCTACCTGCGCGAGCGCTGGTGCCGGGTCTATGCCTACGTGGTCGAGAACGGCCCGGACCCGGTTTCGCTGTTCAAGATCGGGGATATCTACTTCGTCAATGACGGCAACCACCGGGTCTCGGTCCTGCGGGCGCTCGACGCGGCAACCGTCGAAGCCCATGTGGTGGAGTATCCCTGCCGCGTGGCGCTGGGGCCGGATCTGCCCCTGGCGCGGGTGCCGTGCAAGGCGGCCTACGCGGAGTTCCTGGAGCAGACCGACCTCGACCTATCGCGCCCGGAGGTGAATATCGAGCTTTCGGACGCGACGGGGTACCGGGTGCTGGAGGAGCATATCGCCGGCCATGCCTACTGGCTGGAATATGCCACCGGCCGGCCGGTTTCTGTGTTTCGCGCCGCGGCGAGCTGGTACGACCTGGTATATATGCCGACAGTGCGGTTGATCCGGGAGAAGAAGCTCCTGCGCGATTTCCCGGGCATGTTCGAGGGAGACTTGTACATCATCGTGACGCGCCATCACCGCGAGTTGGTGCGGGCGCTGGGCCGGCCGGTGCCCTTGGAGCGGGTCATCGAGCGCCTGCGCGTCACGCAGGCACGGCCGCTGTGGCGCCGGCTCTGGTACCGCCTGACGCGTCGCTGGGCGCTGAAGCTTCCGCTGGCGCCGCCCGAAATGACGCCGGTCGAGGCGGCCGCGCACGCCGGCCGGCGGGTGTGGCAGTTCCCGACGCGGACAGCCGATGCGGAGGACAGCGCGCCCGCGGCCGGGGAGCAGGGGGAATGACCCCACCCCCGGCCCCCCCCCGTAGGCAGGGAGGGGACGAAAGCGGAAGCATCCGGGTTACTTTTTGACCGAACG
>JACIWP010000401.1 GCA_014360855.1 Anaerolineae bacterium | reverse complement strand
CTCATGGATCCACTTGCGGAACTGCTCCCAGGTGTCAACCCAGATCTCGTCGTTGATGAGCACCTTCTTGCCGTCATCCGAGAAGAGCTTGCCGCCGCGGCTAAACACGGCATCCATGAGGTTCGGATAGCCCCACATGGGCTCCCAACCCCAGCGCACCACCTCGCCGCCCTCGACTTTGGTGCACTTGCGGGCGGCCTCGGCCAGGTCCTCCCAGGTGTTCAGCATGTCGGGACTGATGCCCAGTTCCTCGAAGAAGTCCTTGCGATAGTAGAGCACCTGGGTGGTGCCGTAGAGCGGCAGGGCGTACAGCTTGCCATCCTCCCATGTGGCAAACTGATAGAACGCCGGCACGATGTCGTCCGCGTTGAAATCGAGTTCCGCGGCGACCAGTTCGTCCAGCGGGTTCAGCACCTGGGCGTTCATCAGGTCGTGGATGCGCTGGCCGGAGATCAGGGCGATGGCCGGCGGCTTCTTGGCGGCGATGGCGGCCTGGAGCTTCTCCAGCGTCGTCTGGTAGTCCGGCATCACCACGCCGGTGACATGCACCTCGGTCTGGGACTCATTGAAGCGCTTGATGAAGTCCTGGACCACCTCACCGAGCTTCCCGCCGAGGCCGTACCAGAACTCGATCTCCACCGTCTTGGCCGGCGCGGCGGTTGGCTGGGCCGGCGTAGCTGTCGGTTGGGACGGCTGGGCGGGCGTCTCCGTCGCCTGTGGAGCTTCGGTGGCCGGCGCCGGCGTGGGTTTGGGTGCACAGCCGGCTAACGCCGCGGCCCCCAACGAGGCCAACATCGCAATGACCATCACCAGGTACACGATGCGCTTCATAGCTCTCCTCCTTCCTTCTGGGAATACACATGCTGAGACCGGCACGACATGTGAAGTGAACGTACTCGATGTTCCCCTCCCTTCACGTGATCCCTCACCTCACCTCCTTTCCAGACGTGAAGCAGGAGAAATGCCAGCACCCTTCTGCCGCTAGCCTTTGAGGCCCGTCGTTGCGACGCCCTCCACGAACCACCGCTGGCCGAGGAAGAACAGGATGAGCAGGGGCGCCACGGCCGCGGTGTTTGCCGCCATAATCAAATGCCAGCGGATGCCGTAATAGCCCTTCTCGATGAAGAAAATCTGCAAGCCAATCGTCAGCACCCGCATGGTGGGGTTGTTGGTGATGAGCAGGGGCCAGAAGTAGGAGCTGTAATACTGCACCAGGTCGAAAATCACAAAGGTTACCAACAGGGGCTTGCTCAGCGGCATGACGATCTGGGTCAGTATGCGCAGGTGGTCGGCGCCATCAATCTTGGCGGCATCCATAAGCTCACGGGGCAATCCCATGAAGCCCTGGCGGAACAGGAAGATGCCGAAGGAGCTGACGGCGCTGGGGATGATCAGGCCCTGATAGGTATCGAGCCAGTTCTCTCCCAGCCAGTGGGGGACGCGGTAGGCGATATAAGCCAGGATGCCCAACAGCCAGACCCAGCGCCACAGTGTTTTGCCGACGCCCTGCCAGGTGGAGGGCGGGAACTGCTCAGCGATGGTGATGCCCAAGTCGTATACAATGAATGCGAACGCCAGGGTGAAAAGCTGGGCGGATGCTGGGGCATCCGCGCCGGCGGCGCGCAGGGCCGGCAGGGCATATGTTGCCCACGCGGCCCCGACCCCGACCACCAGCACCATCCGCCAGAGGACAGAGATCCACGGCCGCTCCCGGCCGGCCAGCCCGCTGAAAATCGTGTCCAGAAAGCGCAGGATGAGCCAGATGGTCACCATGCCGGCGACCCCCAGCAGGATGGACCAGCACACCCTCAGCCACATCGGCATGCTGGACAAGATGATATAGCTGGGGATGTACGTGATGACCACCGGGATCATCAACGTCGA
>JACIWP010000400.1 GCA_014360855.1 Anaerolineae bacterium | reverse complement strand
AAGGGCAACCGCACGCCGGAGGAAGCCGGCCTGACCCTGCGAAACCGGCCCGGCCGGCCGCGCTTCATCGCCCTGGCGCTGGTGTCCCAATCTGTGCCCAACGAAATTTGGCGCAAGTATCTCATCTATTGAGCCCCATACCATATGCCTGATTTCGCCGACCTCAACGCACCCTGGATGCTGGTAACCACCCCCGAACAACTCCAGCGGGTCGTTCAAGAACTGCGCCGGCATTCCCTGATTGCAGTGGACACCGAATCGAACAGCCTCTACGCCTATTATGAGTGCGTGTGCCTGATCCAGCTCTCCACGCCCGATATGGACTACATCATTGACCCGCTGGCTCTGCCGGATGTCCGGTCCCTGGGGGAATTGTTTGCCAATCCGGCCCAGCAGAAGGTGTTCCATGCGGCAGAATATGATATTGGCACACTGCGCCGGGACTTCGGTTTCGAGTTCCGCAACGTGTTCGATACGATGCTGGCCGGCCAGTTACTGGGCCTCAAACAGCTCAGCCTGGCGCGTTTGCTCGAGGAACGGCTGGGGGTGCAGATTGACAAGCGCTACCAACAGTACAACTGGGGGCACCGTCCGCTGAGCGAGGAGGTGCTGGCTTACGCCCGCCTGGATACCCATTATCTGCTCCCGTTGCGGGAGAACCTGCTGGTGGAACTGCGGTCGCGCCGGCTGGAGAGGGTGGCGGAAGAGGCCTTTCGCCAGGTGGAGAAGGCTGTTTGGAACCGCGCGCCGGCGGATCCCGATGCCTATCTGCGGCTGAAAGGGGCGCGGGATCTGGACCCCGAGGGGCTGGGGGTTTTGCGGGAGTTGTACAATTTGCGGGATGAGATTGCCCGCCGGCGCAATCGTGCGCCTTTCCGGGTGTTGAGCGACCATTTGCTGGTGGAGCTGAGCCGGCGGCGGCCGCGCACCGCCGCGGAGCTGGACGAGGTGCTGGCCCTGCCGGCCTGGCAGAGAAGAGAATACGGCTGTGCCCTCCTGCAGGCGATCGCGCGGGGAGAGGAAAAGCCGGTGATCCTGCCGGCCAACGGCCGGCGCTCCGCCAACAACGGCTCCGACCGGCTGACCGAAGAGCTGTTCGAGCGCTTGCGCGCCTGGCGCAACCAGCGCGCGGAGAAAGAGGGCATACCCCTTTCGGTCCTGTTGTCCAACCGGCTTCTACACCGCATTGCCGAGGAGCGGCCGGCGGACCTGGAGGCACTGCGCGCTGTTGCCGGCATGAGTGATTTCATCCTGTCGCGCTACGGCGAGGAACTGCTGGCCCTGGTTCAAGGAAGCCGGCAGAGGAAATAAAACGAACCCCGTGCCATATGACACGGGGTTCGTGGATTTCCTGCTCCGAGACGCGTCTCGCCGGCGGAACGAGACACGATGCAGGCGTGCAGGCGTCAGTTATGAGAGCCTGACGACGTTAACCGCATGCGGTCCCTTGGGGCTGTCTTCGATGGAGAACTCCACCTTCTCGCCGGCGGCGAGATCGCGAAATCCCTCGCTCTGAATGGCGGAGTAGTGGACGAACACGTCCGGGCCATTCGGTCGCTCGATGAAGCCGTATCCCTTCGTGGAATTGAACCATTTGACGGTTCCGATAATGCGCTCGCTCATTGGACTGCTTTCCTCCTTAACAACAAACACCTTTTGAAATTTGATTTTTTGGAATGCCGTGCATTCCGTTCGTATGTGCTCGCCCCTGCAGGGACGAGAGCTTCATCGCGCAACTCCGCCGGAGGTTGTGCGAAGAAAGCCCCAAAAAGAAAACCCCGCTTGGGCCACGATCCTGACCCTTACGGGGCTATGGACCTGAACTCCCTTTCCCAACAAGCCGCTCTGCACTTACAAGGCAATCATACTCCCACTCGCGGGAAATGTCAAATCGGCC
>JACIWP010000399.1 GCA_014360855.1 Anaerolineae bacterium | reverse complement strand
TTTCTTCTACCTGACCGGCCTCCTGCCTAACCTCAACTTTCCCTCCTTGCTCGCGCTCAATGCGGAGCGTGCTGTCGCCGTTGTGCCGCAGTACGGGGTGAACACGTCGGCCCTGCCGGCCGCATCCGACCCGCTGGAAGTCATGGCCTATCCCAACCTCACCCTGGCCGACCTGTCGCGCTTCGTGGATGAATATGCGGAGCGAGAGCGCGCCTTTGCCGCCGCCATCCATGAGCTGGGCCTGGCCGGCCGGCCTGTCGGTGTGGATGCACATTACTTCCCCGTTGGGCTGGCACAGGCCGCCGGCTTTGCCCCCGAACATCTGCACGACGTCGGTGCATTTCTCTATCACCAACGCGTGATCAAGGATGCCTGGGAGCAGGAACAGCTCGCCTTCGCCGTGCGGCTGAACGATATCGGGTTCGCGGCCGCACAGGCCGTCCTGCGTCCGGGTGTCAGCGACTACGAGGCCTTCAGCGCGGCCTGGCGTGCCATGGCGGCACATCTGGGCGGAGCCTTCGATCTGCATGGGGAGTTTTCGGGCGGGCCGGCCATCACCGGTCAGGGCGGCTGTGCGCCGGTAGGCTATACCTTTCAGGCCGGCGACCTGCTCATTGCCGACATCTATCCCGTCATCCGCGGCTACCAGGCCGATACGACCAGGACATTTGTGGTCGGGGCGCCGGCGCCCTGGCAGAGGGAATGGCACGCCGTGCTGGAAGACGCCCTGGCCCGCGGAGAGGCGGCCATCCGTCCGGGACTGCCGGCGGCAGAGCTGGACCACATCGTGCGGGGATACGTGGAACGCCATATGCCGGCCGGCGGCAGTATGTTCCATCATGCCGGCCACGGCATCGGCATCGCCGTGGGCAAAGGCGCGCACTACCCGCCCTTTATCGTCCCACACAGCCCGGATATCCTCCAGGAGGGCATGGTGCTGACCCTGGAGCCAGGACTGTATGTCCCAGGGAAGGGCGGCATGCGTCTGGAGGACAATTATATCGTGACAACGAACGGGTGCCGGCCGCTGGGCACATTTCCCAAGACACTGGTGGAGTGCGGCTGAACTAATGGGCTATCGGCGCAGGCGCTCCGGCTCGCCGGCCCAGTAAACCAGCTCGCCGGCGATGATCGTGCCCACCACCTGGAGCTCCGGCGTCAGCAGGACGATGTCGGCGTCATAGCCGCGACGAAGCCACCCCTTGCGCCCGCCCCAGCCGATGACAGCCGCCGGCGTCGTGCTGACGCACTGCAGGGCCTCCAAAGGCGAGCATTCCGTCATTTGGATCAAGTTGCGCAGGGCCTGGTCCATGGTGAGGATAGAGCCGGCCAGCGTGCCATCCGGCAGTCGCACCGTGCCCGCCTCCCTGTCCACCACGATCTCGCCGTAGCGTTCCATGGAAGGGGCATCGCCGGCGGCGGCCATCGCATCGGTCACCAGGGCGATCAGCTTGGGCGGTTTCAGGTTCCAGACCATGCGCACCGCGGCCGGATGCAGGTGCACGCCGTCCGCAATCACGCTGACGCGCACGCGCGGGTCCTCCAGCGCCGCGCCGGCCAGGCCGGGTTCGCGGTGATGAAGCGGACGCATCGCGTTGAACAAATGGGTGACAAAACGCGCGCCGGCGTCAAAGGCGGCTTTCGCTTCCGCATACGTCGCCTGGCTGTGGCCCAGCGCCGCCGTCACGCCGGCCCTCCGCAGTCGCTCGATAAGCTCCAGCGCGCCGGGCAGTTCCGGCGCCAGCGTCACCATGCGCACCCGCTCCAGCGGAGCCCACTGCTGGACGATGCGCGCATCCGGGAGGAGCAGGAACCGGCGGTCGTGCGCGCCGGCGCGCTCCGGGTTGAGGAACGGCCCTTCGAAATGGAGCCCCAGCGGCTGGGCCCCCCCCCCCCGCGCCGGGGTAGCAGCC
>JACIWP010000398.1 GCA_014360855.1 Anaerolineae bacterium | reverse complement strand
CTGGCGGTGCTCCAGTACGGCACCAAGATCGCCGAAGGCCCGACCATGGAAGTCTCGCAGGACCCGAAGGTTCTGGAAGCCTATCTGGGCGCAGCGCATGAGCTGTAGCTCACCGCCCATGTATCTGGCATGAAGGAGCATAGAGGATGGCGGCATTACTGGAAGTGGAACATATCAATGCGGGATACGGCTTCCTGCAGGTGCTGTGGGATGTGTCCCTGAAGGTGGAGAAAGGGGAATTCGTGTGTCTGCTGGGCGCCAACGGCGCCGGCAAGACCACCACCTTGCGCACCATCGCCGGCTTTTTGAAGCCGACCGCCGGCGACATCCGCTTTGAGGGCCAATCCATCGCCAAAACGCCGGCGTATCAGATCAGCCAGATGGGCATCAGCTTCGTCTCCGAATCGCTGAACCTCTTCACCAACATGTCGGTGCGCGAGAACCTCCTGCTGGGAGCATATCGGGTGCTGGACAAGAAAAAGCAACTGCAGGCGCTGGACTTTGTCTACAGCCTCTTCCCCCGGCTGAAGGAGCGCGAGCGGCAGTTGGCCGGCACTATGAGCGGCGGAGAACGCAAGATGCTGGCCATCGCCCGCGGCATGATGTCCATGCCCAAGCTCCTGCTGGTGGACGAGCCGTCACTGGGATTGGCACCGCAGGTGGTGGTCACCGTCTTTGAGGCGCTCCAAACCCTGCAGAAAGAGGGCGTCACCATCCTGTTGGTGGAGCAGAACGTCCCCAGCACCCTGCGCATCACCGATCGCGGCTACGTCATGGAGCAGGGGAAAATCGTGTTGGAAGGCCCCAGCAAGGAGCTTATGAATAACGAGCATGTGCGGGTGGCCTATATGGGTATTTAATGCCCGGTCCATCATTCCACGTGAGGAAGGGTAAGGATGGAAGCCACACGGGTTCAACCTTCGTTTTTGGAAAAGGTCATGCTGAATATGCGCGCCCGGCCGGCGGCCTGGATCGTCATCGCCATGACCGTGGGATTTCTGGTCATTATCGGCATCTTCGCCGGCCCCTCCCAGCTAGTCAACACCATCGTCACCGGCGGCATGTGGGCGCTGATGGCCGTCGGCCTGGCGCTGGTCTTCGGAGTGATGAACATCCCGCATTTCGCCCACGGCGAATCCTTCATGATCGGGGCGTATGTCGCATATTTCGTCTTTACCCCGATCCAGGCCTATCTGCGGGAGAATCCCAATCCGTTGCTCAGCGCGGTCGGCCCATTGATCGGCTGGATCGCCGCGGCCCTGGTGGGCTTCGTGGCCGGCGCCGTGATAGAGAAGCTCGTCTTCTATCCCCTGCGCACGCGCACCCGTCGAGGATGGGTGATGAACACCTTCCTGCTGACAGTGGGCATCTCATTCATACTGGTCTACGGCGCCAACCTGATCCTGGGGCCGAACTTCCGCGGTGTGTCCAATTACTGGGATGTCCCGCCTATCGTCATCGGAAGCGTCCGCCTGACCATGGAGCGCATCGCCGCCTTTGTGGTGGCTATTGTCGCCATCGTCGCCTTCTGGATATTTCTCGCCAACACGCGCACCGGGCGCGCCATCCGCGCCGTCGCGCAGGATGAGATGGGGGCCGAGATGGTGGGCATCAACCTGAACTTCATTTACACGCTCACCTTTGCGCTGGCGACGGCTATGGCGGCGCTGGCCGGCGCCTCCCTGCTGTTCATGTTCCCCGCCTATCCCACCGTCGGCTTGAAACCCCTCTACTTCGCCTGGTACGTGGTCATGCTGGTGGGATTGGGCAACGTGCAGGGGGCCATCGTGGGCGGCTTCATCGTGGCGGTCCTGCAGACGCTGACCCAGCAGTTCTTCGGCGTGTCCTATGAGGATGTGGTGCCGGTGGTGGTGATGATCCTGGTGTTGTTGTTGGTCCCCAACGGCATCTTCGG
>JACIWP010000397.1 GCA_014360855.1 Anaerolineae bacterium | reverse complement strand
CGGCATTCCCATCAGCCTCTGTGAGCGCTGGAACCTGGTAAGCTATCTGCCGGATGGCCCTCTGCCCGTTCTGCAGGCGCTGGACAGCATCGCCGGCGGGTTCCGCGCCGTGCTGGGCTTCGACGCCGGCGGCCTGTCCTATTACCCCGACCTGCCGCCGGAGATGAACACGCTTCAGCAAATGCGCCCCGGCCTGGGCTACTGGATCCGCATGAACCAGGCCGGCACGCTCACCTACTCGCCGGCCGGCCTCGGCCTGATGAACGCCCTGGCGCAGAGCGCGGAGCAGAGCGAGGTCTCCATCCCCGCCGGCCTGCGCCCCACCAACCGCTGGGTGGACGCCTACAGCCTGAGCTCGACGCTGGACGGCCAGCCCCTGCCGGCCGGCAGTATCGTGGAGGCTTTCGACCCGGATGGGGTAAAGATCGGCCACTTCGTGGTGAAGGAGGCCGGCCGCTTCGGCCCTATGCCGCTGTACGGCGACGACCCCTATACCCCCGAGGATGAGGGAGCCAAACCCGGCGACCGCATCATCTTCACCATCAACGGCCAGCGGGCACTGACCTCGCCGGCGCGCCCGGTCTGGCCCGGCGAGTACGGCCTCCTGCAGGTGGACCTGCGCAGTTCGGCCGGCATGTCCCGCTGAGACAGCGCCTCCCGCGAGAAGATGTTCTTGCGGGAGGCGTATTTTGCCTAGCGATATATCAGCGGAAGCAGTATCACCCGGGCGGGGGTAACCGCCGGCGTGCTGGTCGGGGTTGGAGTGCGCGTGGCCGTAATAGTAGGCGTTGGCGTGGGCGCGGCCGTGCCCTCGCTGGCATAATACACATCACTGCGCCCCGGCGCGCTGTCCGCCAGCCAAATGACATGCCAGATATCCCCGGCCGCCGTACGCGCCTCGCGCGCCTGGCTCATCCCCTCGGAGATATTCTCGGGAGCCATCCAGCCGGCCGCGGCATCCCAGCGCCGGCCGCGCGCTGTGCTCCCCGCTCCCCAGACAATCATGCCGGCGCCCCCTGGACGAAACGCCAGCCCCGGCCGTTCCAGCGGCGCCTCATCGGATACCACCGCGATCTCATCCCAGGTGCCCGTTGTGAGGTCAAGGCTCGACGTGACGGCCCGGGCGCTGTCTCCATCCCCCTCGACCCAAGCGAGCACCCAGGCATCGCCGCGCCAGGCCAGCGCCGGCCGGCGAGAGGGCACCTCCAGCGTGGCCGAGGCATCCAGAATATCATCCCAGCGCGCCCCGGTCCAGCGGCAGAACAGGACTTCCTCCGGATGCCCATCGCTCAGCGTTTCCTGCCAGGCCACCGCCGGCCGGCCGCTGTCATCGAACGCCGCGCTGGGGTAACTGCCCTGCCCAAAGCTCACCGGCCCTACTGTCCAATACACGCCGTCCGGAGAGGTCGCGGTGAAAATCCACGCCGCGCCGGCCACTCGCTCGCTCCAGGCCACTGCTAATGCGCCGGACGTGGTCGCCGCCACCGCCGGCATCTCGGAGATATTCTCGCTTTCCGAGAGGTTCTGCGGGCTTCCCCACGTGCCGTTCTGCCAGCCGGCGATAAACACGTCCTGGGCGGTGCCAGTCGGCCGCACAAAAGCCAGATAGACCCGTCCCTGGCCGTCCGCGGCCAGCGCCGGCTGACTGCCGGCGCCGATGCTCGCGGTACTGCTCCAGCCGGCGCCGGCGTTCCAACGGTGATACAGCGTCCCGCCGGCGCTCCACACCACATGCACCCGCCCCAAGCTGTCCACCACCACATCGGCGCCCTGCACGCCGGCTGTCGCACCAGAGAGCACCACGATACCCGGCCAGCCGGCCCGCGCCGGCGGTAAGCCAAGCAGGACCAACATGCACAGGCTGAGGAGACCGGCGGCCGGCAGGATCCACTTGCGGAACACGCTCACCTCCCCTTTCATAGACGCGCGTGGGGTACCGGCCGCCGACCGGT
>JACIWP010000396.1 GCA_014360855.1 Anaerolineae bacterium | reverse complement strand
GGCGTGCGCAGTTCATGGGCCACGTCGCTGACCAGATTGCGGCGAAGTTGTTCCTGCATGGCCAGACTGCTGGCCATGGCGTTGAAGGCGTGGGCGAGCTTGCCGATTTCATCCTGCGAATCCACCGGCACCCGCACCGAGAGATCTCCCTTCTCCATGCGCTGGGCGGCGGCCGTCAGCCGCTCGATAGGCCGCAGGATGCGGTCCGACATGCCCAGGGTGACCAGTATCGCCGCCGCGCCGGCGAACAGCGCGCCGAACAAAATGGAGCGGTTGACGGCCCGGAGGAAGGCCCGTTCCGTCTCGCGAGGCTCGGTCGGCGGGATCATGTACAAGAAGCCCACTGGCCGGCCGCCGACGAGGATCTCGACGGCCGGCACCTGCCAGCGGCCGGCGGCCGATTTGCCGATCAGCGCGCTCTCCGAATCCGCCACGATGCGGCCTTCCGCGTCGGACACCACCACCCGCATTCCGCTGATCTGCCCGATGCGCTCGACCTCCGGCTGTACCGCTTCCCAGCTCCGGCGCAGGTCATAAGAGCGGGCCAGGAAGCCGGCATAGCGTGCCAGGGGAATCGGCCCTCCCCGCTCCACGTAGCGCTGGAATTCGCCGGCGGTGCGCCGGCCGACCACCACCGCGGTGACCGTTACCGCCACCAGCACTACCAGGATTATGGCCATCAACAGCCGCACACGCAGGCTATTCCACATGTTCCCCCTCAAAGCGGTAACCCACGCCGGGCACGGTGACGATGTAGCGCGGCCGGCGCGGCTCCGGCTCAATCTTGCGGCGGATGTTCATGATATGCACATCCACCGTCCGCTCCAACCCCTCATAATCGTACCCGAAGGCGCGCTCCAGCAGTTCCACCCGGCTGAAGGCCCGGCCCGGCTCCTGCGCCAGGGTCGTCAGGATGCGAAACTCGGTGGGCGTCAAATTCACCGGACTGCCGCGCAGGCGCACCTCGTGCCGCATCACGCTGATTTCCAGGTCTCCGAAGCGCATATCCTTCGGCGGTTCTTCCTCGCTCTCCACCCGCCGCAAGATGGCCCGCACGCGCGCCACCAGCTCGCGCGGGTTGAAGGGCTTGGTCAGGTAATCGTCCGCCCCGACGTCGAAGCCGCGCAGTTTATCCTCGTCGGAGGCGCGGGCGGTCAGCATCAGGATGGGGACGTCGGACTCGTCGCGCAACAGCCGGCAGACATCCATGCCGTCCAGCCCCGGCAGCATCAGATCCAGCACGATCAAGTCGGGCCTTTTCTCGCGCGCCATCTCCAGCGCCTGCCTCCCGTCGTAGGCGGCCAGCACCCGATAACCCTCCCGCTTCAGGTACAGCGAGACGATTTCCACGATCTTCGGGTCGTCATCCACCACCAAAATGCTCTTCTTCATAACGCCTCACACCTACCCTGCAGAACGCGGTCTGCCGGCGCGGCGCAGGAGCGCGTAGATGCGCGCCGCGATCTCCTGCTCGCTGATGCCCAACTTCTGCGAGTCATCCGCGCCGGCGCTCAGAGCCTCCAGCACCTCCCCCTCGCCGCCCGGCACCAGCGCCAGGATGCGGGCGGAACTGCGCCGGCGCAGGGCCTGATACACCTCCGGACAGACGCTCCCACATACGAGGAACACGGATACATCCGCCAGCTCCTCCGCCGGCAGATGATCCACATCTTTGCTCAACCGGCGCACCGGAAAGCCGGCCTCCTGAAGGGCCAGGGACAGCGCCCGCACCGGGCATGCATCTATTGTAATCAGGCCGATGACCGCCGGCAAGCCGCCGGCGCCCTGCTGGGTGCCTTTCCCACCAGCCGCGCCGGCTTCTCGCAGTTTCTGCCGCTTCGCGATGTTGTGAAGGCGCCGGTTAGTGGACTCCACCGTGTTCAGCAGGTCGGCCTGGTTCTGTATCATGAAATCGTCGTTGGTGAAGCGCGCACGCTCTGCTGGCGGCCGGCGG
>JACIWP010000395.1 GCA_014360855.1 Anaerolineae bacterium | reverse complement strand
TACTGCGGATAGTTATGCAGGAAGATGATGGCCAGCACGAACATCAGGATGGGCCCCACGACCCAGTTCTGCACCAGGGAGATGGCCAGCACCCGCACGTTGCGGAAGACCTCGCCCAGCTCCTCGTAGCGCACCTTGGCGAAAGGTGGGTACATCATCAGGATCAGGCCAATGGCGATGGGCACGTTGGTGGTACCGACCTGAAAGCGGTTGATGAAGGCCTCGACGCCGGGGATGAAGTAGCCGGCCCCCACCCCCACCGCCATCGCCAGGAAGATCCAAAGCGTCAGGAAGCGGTCCAGCAACGAAAGCTGTTTCGTAACTCCTGGCCTTTGCACAGCAACTTTGGCTTCGACAGACATGTGATCTCCTCCGATTATGTTAAGTAAGGGTTCCGCCAACAGAGGGCTCACTCGTTTTGATCCCCGTTACGGGGACCGCACGCCGGCTGGCGCTCACCCAGCCGGCGCGGGTCGAACAGTTCGCCGCACGCCTGATGGAGCGTTTCCAGCGCCTGCCGGTTGATGGAATAGTACACCCAGCGAGCATCGCGCGGGTCGCGCTCCGCTGTGATCAGACCGGCCTCCCGCAGGACGCGCAGATGGTGCGAGATGAGGTTCGGTGCCATGGACAGCACCTTCCCCAGCTCGCAGTTGCAGTACGTGCCCTGCATCAGTAGGTGGAAAATTTGCAAACGGGAGGGTTCCCCCAGGACCCTGAGCCATTCGGCCAGGCGAGAGAGGTCACTGGTCAGCGACGCCGCTTCGACCCTTGACCGGACACATTGAACCGCCATAATTTCTCCGATCTTTCGGGATGTTTCAACGGATATTGAATTATCTCCTACAAAATATATGCAGGAAGTGAAATTTGTCAAATTGGACATTGGAGTGCGAGGGCTATCTGTGAGGCAGGCCCCGACGTACTTGTTGCCGGCGCCGCTTCGTGCTACACTTACCCTGACACGCACACCATGCACAAGGAGGAACTGCAAGGCGTGGCAGAAGGCGAGCGCCGCCGGCTGGCGGCAGACCTCATCATCCTGCTCCTTATCACCCTGCCGGCCTGTTACCCGCTCCTGGCGCCCGGCATCCCGGCCACCCACGACGGGCTTCAGCATATCTTTCGCTTCTACGACTTCGATTACGCCCTGCGCGGCGGAGAGCTGTACCCGCGCTGGTCCCCCAACCTGCTCTTCGGCTACGGCAACGTCCTGCTCAACTACTACGCGTCCCTGACCTACTACCTCTCCCTGCCCATCCTGGCGCTGAGCGGGCGCTTCCTGCTGACCATCGAGATCATCTGTGCGCTGAGCCTCCTCGCCGGCGCGTGGACCATGTACCTGCTGGGCCGGCCGTTCCTGGGACGCCCGGGCGCCCTCCTCAGCGCCGCCATCTATACCTACCTCCCCTATCACCTGGCCGACGTCTATGTGCGCGGCACCCTGGGGGAATCGCTGGCCTTCGCCCTCCTGCCGGCCATCCTGTACCTGCTCTGGCGCGCCCTGCAGAGATCCAGCACCGGCGCCTGGGCACTCTTCAGCATAAGCCTGGCGGCACTCCTGTTAACGCATAACCTCAGCATCCTGCTGGCCGCGCCGGCGGTGTTCATCTTCGCCGGCGTCTGGCTGTGGCGCCGGCGCCAACTCCGCCTGCTTATCCCCCTGGCAGTAAGCACGGCTGGTGCCGCCGGCCTAAGCGCCTTCTTCTGGCTACCTATGCTAGTGGAAGCCGGCGCCATCCGCGCCGCGCGCGTGGTGCAGGACCCGTCCCTGGTGCTCCGCCGGCTGGCCTCTCTGCCCGACCTGGTATCGCCCTATTGGGTCTACCGGTATTATCCCTATCAGGGCACTGCCTTCGACCACCCGCTGAGCCGGCTTGCGGTGATTGGCCTGGCCCTCGCGCTCATCATCGTCGTTTTGCGTTGGCGGCACCTCCGGCCGTTCACCCGTGATTGGG
>JACIWP010000394.1 GCA_014360855.1 Anaerolineae bacterium | reverse complement strand
GATCGTGCCCTGGTTGAAGAGGCGAAGCATCGGCTCGTCGAAATCCACCAGTCCCATGTCCCGCATCGCCTTGGTGAAGAAGCGCGTGTACAGCAGGTGCATGGTGGCATGCTCCACCCCGCCGGTATACAGGTCCACCGGCAGCCAGTACTTGCCCTCTTCGGGGTCGAAAGGCCCCTTATCGTAATGGGGGCTGAGGTAGCGGTACTGATACCAGGAAGAGCAGACGAAGGTATCCATGGTATCGGTCTCGCGCTCCGCCGGCCCCCCGCACTGCGGGCACGTGGTGTGCAGGAAGCCCTCATGATACTTCAGCGGCGACTCGCCGGTCGGCATGAACTCCGCATCCATGGGCAGGAGCACCGGCAGGTCCTCCTCCGGCACCGGCACCGTGCCACACTTGGGGCAGTAGATAATCGGGATGGGCGCGCCCCAGTAGCGCTGCCGGCTGACCAGCCAGTCGTGCAGGCGGTAATTCACCTTGCGCTCGCCGATGCCGTGCTTCTCCATGTAATCGGCGATGGCATGCCAGGCCTCTGTACTGCGCATGCCGTTGAACGGGCCGGAATTGACCATGGTGCCTTCGCCCACGTACGCTTCCTTCAGCGGACTGCCATCCCAGCCGTCCGGCGCGATGACCACCGGAATGGGCAGACCGTACTTCTTGGCAAAGTCGAAGTCGCGCTCGTCGTGCGCCGGCACCGCCATGATAGCGCCCGTGCCGTAGGTCATGAGCACGTAATCGGCGATGTAAATGGGCACGCGCTCGCCGTTCATGGGGTTGATGGCATAGGCGCCCGTGAAGACGCCCGTGCGCTCCTTTTCGGTGGACAGGCGCTCGATCTCGGTCTGCCGGCGGGCCTGGAAGACGTAGGCCTCCACCTCTGCGCGATGCTCCGGCGTGGTGATCTCCTCCACCAGCGGATGCTCCGGCGCCAGGACGGCAAAGGTCATGCCATACACCGTGTCCGGCCGCGTGGTGAAGACGCGGAAGCTCTTGTCGCTGTCCGCCACCTGCATGGTGAACTCCACGCCCTCACTGCGGCCGATCCAGTTGCGCTGCATGGTGATGACGCGCTCGGGCCAGTCAATGCCGTCGAAGTTCAGCAGTTCCTCGGCATATTTGGTGATGCGGAACATCCACTGTTCCAGGTCCTTCTTGATGACCGGGGTGCCACAACGCTCGCAGTGACGGTCCTCCCCCCACACCTGCTCCCGCGCCAGTGTGGTGTTGCAGGTCGGGCACCAATCCACCGGCGCCTTCTGACGGTAGGCCAGGCCGTGCTTATAAAGCTGGAGGAAGAACCACTGCGTCCACTTGTAATATTCGGGCAGGCAGGTGATGACCTCCCGCTCCCAGTCGAACATGGCACCCATGGACTTGAGCTGTTTGCGCATGCGCTCAATGTTGGCCATGGTCCACTGATAGGGGTGGATGCCGTGTTTGATGGCGGCGTTCTCCGCCGGCAGTCCAAAGGCATCGAAGCCCATTGGGAAGAGCACGTTGTAGCCCTTCATCCGGGCATAGCGCGCCCGCACATCAGAGGGAGCCATGGCGTACCAGTGCCCGATGTGGAGATCCCCGCTGGGGTACGGGAACATGGTCAGCGCGTACCACTTGGGCCGGCTGTGGTCGATCCTCGCCCGATACAGCCCGTCCGCCTCCCATCGCTCCTGCCATTTCTTCTCGATGACAGCGGGTTGATAGTTGTCAGCCATATTCCAATGCCTCCTGGATGTGCGGATTATGCATGTGTGCGGCCGGCTGGGCCGGCCAAATCAAAAACCCCTTCATCCCATCAGGGACGAAGGGGAGCCTCCGTGGTACCACCCTGGTTGTCAGAGAGGTATGAGGCGAGGTGCTCAGCCATCCGCCCCGATGCTGAGCACCTCCATACGTGGTGGAGCTGAGGGGACTCGAACCCCTGACCTTCTGAATGCCATTCAGACGCTCTCCCAAG
>JACIWP010000393.1 GCA_014360855.1 Anaerolineae bacterium | reverse complement strand
CGATCAGGCGCGAGACCTCTTCCACATCCCCCAGCTCATACAGGAAAAAGCGCGCCCGCTCCTGGTCCACCAGCACAATGCCGTAACAGCCGTAGTCCTCAATCAGGTCCTGCAGAGGGGTAATATAGGCGCGGCGCGCAACCGTGATGCGGTCGCGCACCGGCACCGGCAGGGTGAACACCTCCCACAGCCCTTTGCCCTGGCAGGAGAAGAGCGCCACGCCGCGGGCCGAGCTGTCATATTCGTAATCGAAGTAGCGCTCCACCGCCTGGATATCTGCCTTGTCGGCCAGATGTTCCACTCCTTTCAGCATCTGCCGCAGGGTCAGGCGGTATTCCTCTTTGGTCCGGCGTGTCGAGTCAACATCGAGGTACAGGCTGAGTACTTTCGGGTCATCGCTCTGGAATTCCACCAGCCGCTGGATCCGCTTCTCATCGATTCGCATATGCCTTCCTCCCTTTGAAAAATTGGGACGAAACGGTCCGGGGCCTGGGATCGCCGGCCCCCACACCGACACTAACTGCCGGCCAGCCGGCGCAGTCGCGCCAGCTCCTGCTCAAACTCTTCCTGCATCTGCGCCATCTCCGCCTGGAGCTGTTCCAGCCGGTCCGTCAGGCGCAGGATAATTTCCACGCCGGCCAGATTGACCCCCAGGTCATCCATCAAGCGCACGATCTTCCGCAGGCGGCGGATATCGCGCGGCGAGTACAGCCGCTTGCCCGAGACGCGCGCCGGCTTGATCAGCCCCCACTCCTCATAGCGCCGCAGGGTCTGCGGGTGCACCTGCACCATCTCCGCCGCCACGCTGATGAGATAGCAGGGCTCGTCCTCATCCGGGATGATTTCCATCGCCTCCTGTTCGATACGCTCCCATAATGGCAAAATACTTTCAGAGGATCGCCGCATCATGGCCCTTCCTCTCCGCAGTATCAGGATGGTTGGTCATGGGCCGGGCCGCCGGCCCAGGGTCACCCTGATGCGCATGGGCTTATCATCCCGCATCACGGTGAGCGTGACGGTCTGCCCCGGGCTGGCGTTCTCCAGCCGGCTGATCAGATCATCAAAGCTGTTGATGGGATAGCCGTCAAAGGCGGTGATGATGTCCCCGCCGATGAGCACCGGTTCCAGATAGCCCGGCACCTCGACGGCATGGGTGCCGCCGCGGAGGCCGGCCTGCTCGGCCGGGCTGTCCGGCATCACCGTCTCCACCAGCGCCCCGCGGGTATAGGGCAGGTTTGCCGCCTCTGCCACCCGCCGATTCAGGGAGATGCCGGACACCCCCAGCCAGGCATGCTCGTAATAGCCCTGCGAGATGAGCGCCGGCACCACCCGCTTGACCAGGTTGACCGGGATGGCGAACCCGACGCCGGCGGAGGTGCCGGTCTGGGAATACAGGAGCGTGTTCACGCCGATGACCCTCCCCCGGGAGTCTAACAGCGGGCCGCCGCTGTTGCCGGGGTTGATGGCCGCATCGGTCTGGATCATGTAGGGGATCGAGTAACCGGTCTCCTGCTGGATGACACGCCCCACCGAACTGACGAAGCCGGCCGTCACCGTATGCTGAAAGCCGAAGGGATTGCCGATGGCGATGGCGCGCTGGCCGACCTGCACCTGGTCGGAATCGCCCAGCTCCACCGGCGGGAGAAGCTCCGCCGGCGCTTCCACCTTCAGCACCGCCAGGTCGCTGTACAAGTCGCTTCCCACCACCTCTGCCGGCAGTTCCTCCCCGCTGAACAGGGTAACCTGGATGTCCAGCGCGCCCTCGATCACATGATGGTTGGTGACGATATAGCCGGCGCTGTCATAAATGAAGCCGGAGCCTTCCGTGATATCTATGTAACTCTCCCCTTCATCGGAGGGAGTATCCTCTATGCTCACCATCTTTGTGACGCTGATATTGACCACCGAAGGCCGCACCCGCTGATAGAGCTGAATCAGGGTTTGCTCGAACGGGTCCTCGCCGGCCAGCTCAG
>JACIWP010000392.1 GCA_014360855.1 Anaerolineae bacterium | reverse complement strand
CATCACCGCAGGACCTGGCCGGCATGGTGGTGCGCAAGGCCGCCCAGATGGCCCAACGCCTGAACGTGCCCATCCTGGGCGTGATCGAGAACATGAGTTATGTCGAATGTCCGAAATGCGGGGAACATATCGAGGTCTTCGGCCCATCCCACGCAGAGGAAGTAGCCCAACATCTCGGCGTATCCCTGCTCGGCCGGCTTCCTCTGGACCCCCAGCTTGCCCGCATGGGGGACACGGGGGCCATCGAACGCTATCATAACCCCACCATTGACGCCATCGCCGCCAAACTGCTGGAAATGCTCGGATAATCAAAACGCCCCCGCTGAGCGATTTCAGCGGGGGCGTTTTACGTGCATCACCCATCACCACAGCAAAGCGCCGGCGATGGAAACGATGGAGGTATTGCCCTCGTCCGCGGGGCAGAGCTGATAGCCCGTCGTGACCCCCCGCGCCGGCCCCAGGGCGGCCAGCATCAGATATATCGGCGTCACACCGCACACATTACGGCGGTTGCCCTCGCGCACGATGCGTTCGAGAAACCCTTCTGCATCGCCGGCGCAGATCGCCCGCAGGAGCGCCTCATCCGCGGCGCGGCAGGCCGCTCGTTCCATAAACCCGACCGGATACCCGCCGAAGGCCGGCCCCATATGTGCCAGGTCCGCCGCCGCCACAAACACCGCCCGCCGCTCCGACGCAACGGCCCGTAGTTCCTGCACCAGCTCGCGCACCAGGGGATACTGCTCCAATGTCCCTCGCCCCTCAATGACCGCGTCCAAAGAGCCGCATAGAATGGGCAGGATGGAGAACGGCGCTTCTGCTCCGCCGGCCGTCTGCAGCACCATATAGTGCAGCCACACCGCCGCCAGCTCCACGGAATGCTCCACGGCATGATGCAGTTCATTTGCCAGGGCCGCCTCCGCGCCCAGCCGCGCCGTCAGCCGCTCCAGCGCCGGCCGGTCGGTCGGCAGTATGCCCCACGGCGTGCGATAGGACTGCCGCGTCAGGGTCAGGGTGCCGTCACCGCCGCGATGGTCCGTGCCGAGGATCACCACCAGGTCGGTCTGGCGCAGGGCCGGCGCCGCCAGCCGCCAGGTGCCGGCATACACCGGGCCGCCGCGGTAATAGTCAATATGGGGGGAGAGGATGCCGCGCAGGGTTTCCGCCGGCGCCGGCAGTGCCGGAGGCTCCGTCTGCCTGGTGCATTCCTCCAATAGCTGTCCCAGCATTAAGGCGGCCGATTCCGCGTCAGGGGGATAGGCACTGCCGGCGCTGGCCGGCGGCCGTCCATCCGCCGCCTGATAGCGCCGCAGGGCCTCGGACTGGGCCTGGGCCAGCCGCTCGCCCTCAAAGAGCAGTGCTTCGTCCATCTGCTGGAGAATGTGGGAGAGAAGTTCCTCGGAGATGCGCACGCCGGCGCGCAGTAGGAGGGCCGCCCGCAGGGCACCCACGTCCCGGGAACCGTCGCATAGGGCCGGCAGAAGCGCCAGCTCCGAAGGCAGGGCGATGGCGCTGTCAGACAGCCCCAACGCGTTTTGCAGTACGAGCACCGGCCGGCCGTCACGGTGATGCCACTGGCTGGAAACCTCTGCCAGTTTCGGCCTGAAGGTGCTCATCGCGCCATCATCACCCCTTGCCGGCGCAGTTCACGCGCATAGGCGAAGAGCGCCGCGGTATCCCCGGTGTGCCAGAAGAGCACCGTTTCCTCGGGCGCGATCTCCCCGCGCCGGATCATGTCAATCATGCCGGCCAGCGCGCGGCCCGTGTACACTGGCCCCACCAGGATGCCCTCATAGCCGGCCATCAGGGCGATGGCCTCGCGTTCCGGCTCTCCCAGGACGGCGTATCCCCCGCCCAAATAGCGGTCCACAATGTCAATTTTGGCGCCGGGCACCTTGACCGGCCGGCCCAACAAAGAAAGGGTCTGGGACACCAGCTTGGAGACGCGCGCCCGCAGGGCTTTTTCCGGTTCGGCCACGCTGATGGCGGTGATA
>JACIWP010000391.1 GCA_014360855.1 Anaerolineae bacterium | reverse complement strand
CGGCAGCCTGCGCGATTTCCTCCTCTCGGCGCGCGAGGTGGCGCCGGCGATCCTGCCGGACCTGGCGGTCGTCGACGCGCGCGACCTGGGCGTCCTGTACAGTGCCAACCTGCTTCAGCCCATGCAGGACCTCTTGCCGGAGAATGTGCTGAACGATCTTTTCCCCTTTGCCCGCAGTCTGGCCGTGCAATTCGGACAGCCGTATGCTCTACCAATGGCCGCGGATATCGAGCACGCGGTGTACGATCAGCGCCGGCTGGATGCCCCGCCGCTGACCTGGACCGATGTGCTGAGCGATTCGGTCTCGTATGCCTTCCCTGCCGGCGGCGAAGATGGGCTGGTGAACGATACTTTCCTGCTCCAATATTTTGCCCTGGGCGGCCGGCTGAAGGATGAGGAAGATAAGCTTACCCTGGATGAGACGGTGCTGGCCCAGGTGTTCAGCTTTTACGCCTCCGGCGCTGTCGCCGGCCTGTTCCCTCCCGCCATGCTGGAAGCGCACACGGCGGATGACGCAGTCCTGCTGTGCCTGAACGGCAGTGCCGAATTGTGCAACGTGCGCTCCCAGACCTATCTGAAGAACCGCAACGAGTGGAAAGACCTGGCCTTTGCAACCATCCCTACCTGGAACGGCACCATCGCTACCGTGGCGCGTTCCCAGGCCTTTGTGCTGGTGGCCTCGGACCCGGCGCGTCACGAGGCGGTGCGGCGTTTCCTGGACTGGTTCTCGGCGCCGGAGCGCAATGCGCCCTGGACCCGCGCGGCCGGCCATCTTCCGACGCGCGTCAGCTCCCTGGACCTGTGGGGTGCCCAGGATGCCTATGCCGCCTTTGTGCGCTGGCAGTTATCTTCCGCTTTCAGCGCGCCGGCGGACCCTGACTCCCTGCGCCTGTACCAGGCCATCCAGCAGGCCCTGCGCGAGGTGTGGGAGCAGGCGATCAGCCCACGGGACGCCGCCCGCCGCGTGATGAACGCCGTGTTGCCTCAGCAGTGAGGAAAGGCCGGCGGAGGGGGTGCCATGACCGCATATCCGGTGAACTGGGGCCAAAGCCTGACACACGAACAGCGGCAGTTCCTCGCCGGCATGATTCGCTCCGCTTTGCAGGCCGTGGACCCATATCAGGCGGTCCTGCGGCATCTTCAGCGTCAGGGTGACTTGCTCCGCGCCGGCCCACAGGTGTATGACCTTCAGCGCTACCGGCGGGTGCTGGTGGTGGGGGCCGGCAAGGCCGGCGCCCCCATGACAGCCGCCGTCCATCATCTGCTGGGCAACCGCATCGAGTGGGGGTGGGTGAACGTCAAGCGCGGGCATCTGCTCCCCGGCCAGCAGGCCGGCGGCCGTATCGGCGCTGTCATCCTGCACGAGGCCGGCCATCCGATCCCCGACGCGGACGGCATGCGCGGCGCCGAGGCTATCCTGGAGCGCCTGCAGGGCCTGGACGAGGATACGCTGGTCATCTGCCTGATTTCGGGCGGCGGTTCAGCCCTGCTTCCTCTGCCAGCCGAGGGCATCACCCTGGAGGAAAAACAGCAGGTGACGGATGCCCTGCTGGCCAGCGGCGCGACCATCCATGAGTTCAACGCGGTGCGCAAGCACATCTCGCGCATCAAGGGCGGGCGGCTGGCCGGCGCGGCGTACCCGGCGCAGGTCCTTGCGCTGATCCTCTCCGATGTGGTGGGCAATCCCCTCGATGTCATCGCTTCCGGCCCCACCTCGCCGGATTCCTCCACCTGGGAGGATGCACGGCGGGTGCTGGAAAAGTACGGCCTGCTGGAGAAAATCCCGGCGGGGGTGCGCCGGCGGATCGAAAGGGGATTGGCCGGCGAACTGCCCGATACCCCCAAGCCGGGAGACCCGGTTTTCGAAAGGGTGCAAAATATCATTGTGGGGGATAACCGGCAGGCCGCGCTGGCGGCGCTGGAATATGCCCGGGAGGCCGGCATGAACGCCCTCCTGCTCACCACCTTTGCCGAGGGGGAAGCGCGCGAGGTCGGCAGG
>JACIWP010000390.1 GCA_014360855.1 Anaerolineae bacterium | reverse complement strand
GTGGCGGTGGCCGGCGGGTTCGTCGGCGTGCGGGGGGGGGTCGGGGGGGCCGGCGCGCTGGTAGGGGTCGCGGTGGGGGTCGGCGTAGCTGTCGGCGCCGTGCCATCCAGCCGGTAGTGGATCACCAGCTTCGGCCGCAGGGAGGCGTTGCTGTACTCGCCCGAGGCCAGGCGGTATTCCACGCCGGCGCCTCCCTTGGCGCCCTTCAACACCAGGCCGTAGTTCGCCGCCGGGTTCGCCGCCCATTCGCGCACCATGTCGGTCACATCGAAGCTCATCCAGACGCCGGTGCTGGCGAAGAGCTGATGATCCGCCGGCGTCCCGTCGCGGTCCACCGTGGTGTCATTGGCGCCGGGCGCGCCCCACGGCTGATTCGTGCGCGCCTGCTTCCAGGTCGCCTGGCCGGCCAGCCACTCGCGCCGCATCTTGTAGGCGGACACATCCACGGTGTAGGAGTTGGACCGTCCCTCGATGTAGACCTGCAGGGCCGCGCTGGTGACATAGGCGTTGGCCGGTAGCGCGCTCAGGTCGAACTTCAGCAAGGACGCCATCCAGTCATCCGAGCGCACGATCAGGCGCGTGTCACTGCCGTAGTTGCTGTCCACCGACCAGCCGTTGATCCAGGTATCCACCGCGCCGGTGTAGCCGTTCAGCCCCCGCTGGAGCACCAGGGTGAACTCACTGCCGGCGGGCGTCGGGGTGGGCGTCGCCGGCGCACTGGTCGGCGTGCGGGTCGGCGTGCGCGTCGGCGTCGGGGTAGCAGTGGCACCGGCCGGCGTTGTGGGGGTAGGCGTCGGGTTCGGGGCACTGCCGGCGCGTATCACTTGCACGAAGTGGATGTACTCATCCCCATCGCCCCGGCAGTCAATGCGGAAGTCGGAGCCGCCGGCCTGGCTGTTGGCGAAGCGCGCGTCCGTCAGGACGAACTCGCGCGTCAGCCAGCGGCCGGTGTTGGTCTTCTGCACCACGCCGGCGCTCTTATAGGCGCCGGCAGTCGAGTCATACTGCAGTTCCCAGGTATCGTTGCCCTGGTCGTAATAGGTCACCCGCACGGTAGCGGTGTTGGTGCCGCCGTAGAGATAGCCGTCGTCAATCTGGAAGTACATATAGCGGTTGCCGGTGCCCTGGTCGGTGCGGCGGGTATAGCGCCCGTATTTGTAACTGCTGACGTTCCACGCCGGCACCGTCTTTCCGCCGGCGACCCCATCGTCCTGGATCAGCCAGAAATCGAAGTTGCCGCGCTGGGGCATCCAGGTCTGTTCGGTCTCCCGCAGAGCCACCCACACGCTGGGGGTATTGGCCAGCGTCACACCGGTATGCTGGTTCACAAAGCGCAGGAAGTCCAGGTCGCCGGTTTCGGTGATGAGATTGGCCTGCAGGTTGAAATAGTCCGGATGCTTGTTGAGGCCGCCGATCAGGCCCCAGTACTCCAGCGTGTCGTCCGTCAGATAGACGGTGCGGTAGGTCTCCCAGGCAGTGGGCACCTCGCGCCAGTGGGCGAAGAAGGGGTCCCACTGGCCGCATCCGACGGAGGAGGCCGGCGGTACAATGACGGCCGGGTCATCGTCCACGCGCAGGCCGTTGTGCTTGATGCCCACCCCCACCTGCGCCGCATAATCGGTGGTCCACTTGCGCTCGCAGGCATGCTTGAAAGTGGGGGCAAATTGGAGGAGCACGGCCTTATTCTGGAAGGCGCGGGCATATATATCGGTGATGAGCTTCACCGTGCCGACCCAGACGCCGGAAAGGTCCTCGCTGGGGAAGTCCTGACTCATGGCCGCTTCCACACAGGCGTCGTGCTCGTCTATCGAGGGCTGGTTCTCCCCATAAATGCCCGTGCCGATCTGGATCCATTCGATGCGCGGGTCATTGTCATAGCGCGCCGCCAGGGCCTGGACGAAGTGCTCCAGTTTGGCCAGGAAGACGGGATCCCAGTACTTGGGGATGCGCCAGCCGTTGCAAGTGATGGTCTGGGCGCCGGCGGCAAACACCCAATCCGGCACCGTCTCCCCGCCCCATTCCATCAGGTGCACGCCCAGGGCGACG
>JACIWP010000389.1 GCA_014360855.1 Anaerolineae bacterium | reverse complement strand
TGGGGTTGTCCGGGAGGGGGCCGGCGGCTCTTGACGAAAGGAGCCAGATAGGATATAATTGTGTGTAAGCGGGGCGTGGCGCAGACCGGTAGCGCGCAGCGTTTGGGACGCTGAAGTCGGAGGTTCAAGTCCTCTCGCCCCGACCAATGCGGGAGTAGCTCAGTGGTAGAGCTCCTGCCTTCCAAGCAGGCTGCCGCGGGTTCGAATCCCGTCTCCCGCTCCTCGGTACTCGTGTAGGGGCCTGTAGCTCAGCGGCAGAGCGGCCGGCTCATAACCGGTTGGTCGCAGGTTCGAATCCTGCCGGGCCCATCACTAAGTTGTCGGTAGCCCCACACTGTTGGTTCATCGAGCGGCGTGCGCTCTCTGTGTCCGTGGCGAAGGCCGGGGTGGGGAGATGGGCAACGCGTTACTTTTATTACGGACGAATTGGCCTGATGACCAGAATGCCGGCTATTCTCGCCGGCGGGGATTTCGTCCTGCGTCCTTTCGGCCTCTTTTTCCCGCTGTGCCTCCCTGTCTATGGATCTCTTGCACCACTTTCATCCGGCGCTTCCTTTCCGGTTCCGTCGGCGGCCATCCTGTCTCGAAACTGTCCTGTGCCAATCCCCGGCTGATGCCAGTAATATGTCGTCGTGCTGTTCGTATGCGGTATTCGTTTAACTGACTCTCAGGAGAAAGCTGGGCGAAACCATGGATGCCAGGATCATCATCCTTATCCTGAACGGTCTGACGCAAGCGGCACTGTTCTTCCTGCTGGGAAGCGGGCTGACCCTGGCTTTTGGGTTGATGCGCATCATCAACCTGAGCCACGGCGCGTTCTATCTGCTGGGGGGCTATATCGGCTACACGGTGATGAAAGCGACCGGCAACTGGGGGCTGGCTCTGCTGGCCGGCGCGCTCTCCATCACCATCCTGGGCTTCCTGTTCGAGCGCACACTCCTGGCCCGGGTGCGCGGCCAGGACCTGCCGGAGACCCTGCTGACCGTGGCGCTCTCCATGGTTATCGCCGACTTCTGTCTGGCGATTTGGGGCGGGCATTCGCTGGCGCTCAACGTCCCGAAGGCATTGAACCCCTCGATTACCGTCTTTGGCATCACATATCCGGGCTTTCGCTATCTGCTGATGCTCGCCAGCGTGGTGGTGGCGGTGGGTTTGTGGCTTCTGCTGTACAAGACGAAGCTGGGTGCGGCGGTGCGCGCTGGCGTGGATGACCGAGAGACGGCCAGCGCCCTCGGCGTGAACATTGATGTCATGTATACCATCGTCTTCCTGATTTCCGCCTTCCTGGTGGGTGTGGCCGGCGTGCTCGGCGGCACCTATCTCCAGCTCAGCCCGGGCAGTGATACCACCATCCTCACCTATGCACTGGTCGTCATTATCCTGGGCGGCCAGGGCAGCCTGCTGGGCGCGGTGGTGGGCGCGTTAATTTTGGGTCAGATCGCCTCCTTTGGCTCCGCCTATGCGGCGGAATACTGGATGTTCCTGGTCTTCGCTCCGCTGGCGATCGTTCTGGCAATCCGGCCGCAGGGCCTCTTCGGGAGAACCGTATGAACCTGGACAAACTCACCCGGCTGGCAAAGCCCATTCTCCTGGCGATCGGGGCTGTGTTGCTCATCACCCTGCCCTTCTACGGGTCTCAGTACACTATCACGACGTTTGTGCGCATTATCTACTTCGGCTTTCTGGCGGTGAGCGTGGGCTTCTTGCTGGGCCAAGGGGGTATGATCAGCCTGACGCAGACCGCCTTCTTCGGGATGACCGGCTATGCCATTGGTCTGCTTGGGTATGAACGCGGCATCCCCTTCCCCTGGCCGGACCTGATCGGTATCGGGATTGTCCTGATCGCGGCCACCCTGGCCGGCCTGGTTTCCCTGCGCACCTACGGTCTGACCTTCCTGATGATTACCTTGGCGTTTGGGCAGGTCTGCTGGGCTTTTGCTAACCAAAACACGACCCTTCTGCATGGATGGTCCGGTTTCCGGGGCATTCGCCCCTTTGTCCTTTTCGGCATTGACTTTCGTAACAGCGCGAACTTTTACTGGATGTCATTAGCGCTGTTTGCTCTGG
>JACIWP010000388.1 GCA_014360855.1 Anaerolineae bacterium | reverse complement strand
ACGGCGCGCCATCTGCGCAGCGAGTTCTACTTCCCGACCCTGAGCGACCGGGAGTCGCGCGAGGATTGGGCCGCCGCCGGCGCCAAAACAGCCCGCGAGCGTGCCCGCGAGAAGGCGCGGCAGATCCTGCAAACGCACCAGCCGGCGCGCTGGCCGGACGAGGTGGATGCGCGCATCCGCCGCGAGATCGCCGGCATCGTGCTGTAGACACTCCTGCTTTTTCCCCATCAGGTGACAGCCGCCGCATTAGGGGGCTGTCACCTTTTCTGTGCCCGGTGTTTTTGTAAATGAAGATGTCGGAAACACCACATACCCTGCGGTGGAGAATTTGCGCTGGCTTCGCAGTCGCCGCCGTGGCTTCCACGGTCGCGCCAGGCGATTCCTCTGCTAAAGCATTTTTGAACTTTTTCAACACTCCTGAAAATTCGCTGTTGACAACCCACGCGATTTGTGGTATAGTATGAACTGGTAATTACCAGTTCCAGCCCAACCCCGTCTCATGGCAGTGTATTGCCGTTCCCGAGGGTGGTCGGATGGCCTTACAGCGAAATGGCTCTACTCCACTGCATCTTCAGTTGAAGACCGCGCTGGCCGCACAAATCGCACAGGGCAATCTGCGGCCTGGTCAGCGTCTCCCCTCCGAGCGCCAGTTGTGCGAGATGTTCGGGGTCAGCCGCACCACCGTGCGCCGGGCGATTGAAGAGCTGGAACGCGAGTATCTGATCCGCACTGTGCCGGCCCAGGGCACTTTCGTCACTGCGCCGCAGGTGCGCGTCTCCGTGCATGTATCCCTCGGCGGCTTCACCAGCGACATCCAGCGCGCCGGCCTCTCCCCTTCCAGCATCCTGCTGGAGACCGCGCTGATTTCTCCCGTCCCGGAAGAACTCGCCGGCCCAATGCGCATTTCCCCGGACGAGGAGATCGTCAAGGTCGAGCGCTTGCGCCTGGTCAACGATATCCCCCTGGCCATCCATACCTGCTATCTCCCCCACCGTCTCTGTCCGGGCATCCTGGAACATGATCTGAGCAGGGAATCGTTGTTCGGGCTCCTGCGGAACAAATATGGACTGTGCATCGCCTATGCCCAGGAGCAGGTGTGTGCCTGCCTGGCCGATGACCGCGAGGCAAGATTACTGCGGCTGACGCCGCCGGCGGCGGTCCTGCGCGCCCAGCGCCTGACCTTCCTGGACAGCGGCGAGGTGGTGGAATACTCCTTCTCAAGCTACTGCGGCGAGTGGTACTATCTCACCCTGGTGCTGGAAGGCCAGGAAGCGAGATAATCTTTTCACCAATAGGAGCAGACATGGTTCACATCGTCATCGTTTCCCATGCAGACCTGGGCGAGGCGCTCATCCGGGCGGCGGAGATGATTGTAGGACCCAAAGAAGGGGTGTATGCGGTCTCGCTCCAGCCAGAAGACTGTCCGGAGGCATTGACGGAGCGTCTGACAGCGGTGCTGGAGCCGCTCGCCGGCCAGGAGGTGCTGGTGCTGGTGGACCTCTTCGGCGGCACGCCGTATAACGTCTCGGCCCGCCAGATCATGGAGCGCGGGGTGGAGTGTGTCACCGGCGTCAACCTGCCGATGCTGTTGGAACTGTTGATGTGCCGGGATGAGATGTCGGCCAGCGAGCTGGCTGAGATGATCACCGAGGCCGGCCGGGAATCAGTCAAAAACCTGGGGCCCATGTTCCGCAAGACCATGGCCGCCAATGCCAACCAGGTCTCGGCCGGCCAGTGATAAGCGCGTTTTCCGGTGGGGGGTCTTCGCCTGGCACGGCGAACTTTTTCCTGAGAAGCTGTACCACATCTATCCTAGAAAGGAGGTGATGGACCATCGCTGAGGAGTGGGGTCTGGTTCGCATTGATGATCGTCTCATTCACGGACAGGTGATCGCTGTCTGGTGCAAGCACAAGCCGTTCAAACGCATTGCCATCATCGATGACCAGCTTGCGCAGGACCCGTACATGCAGGAGGTGATGCGTTTGGCGGCGCCGCCTGGCTTAGTGGTGGAGGTCTATTCCGTCGACGCGGCCATTCAGAAACTGAGCCAGGAAACGCAGAACCGCAGTACC
>JACIWP010000387.1 GCA_014360855.1 Anaerolineae bacterium | reverse complement strand
TCCGCTGGAAGCCGGCCCTCCTGGGCCTTGCCGGTCTGCTGGCCGGCGCCGGCATTGCCCTCGCCCTGCACCAGCACGGGCCGGCCGGCACCAACTGGGGCGCGCACCTGACGGCGACCCTGATAGGGATGTGGCAGGCGGTGCCGGGCCTGCCGGCGCGCGCCCTGCTGGCGGCCGGCTTCGCCCTGTACCAGTTCCCCCTCACCCTTGCGCTGGCTGTGCCGGGATGGCGGGCACTGCGGCATGAACGCCGGCGCGCCGCCTGGTTCCTGGCGCTGGCCTGGCTGGGTGATGTGCTGTTCGCCCTGCTGTTCCCTGCGCCGGACGGGTATGTCTTTTTCCTGCCGGCCTATTTCATCACCGCGCTGTGCATCGGGCTGGGGATGGAGCGGCTTCTCCGCCGATGGGGGCATCCCCTTCGCCTGGCGGCCGGCGCCCTGCTCGCGCCCATCCTGCTCTACTTCCTCCTGCCCCTGTCGCTGAACGCCTTGGGCTGGAACCCGCTGGGCCTGCGACAGCTCCCCTACCGGGATGGCAACAGGTTCCATCTGTGGCCGGCCAAGACGGCGTACTGGGGGCCGCGCCGCTACGGCGAGGAAACGCTGGCCTCCCTGCCAGCGCATGCGGTAGTGCTGGCCGATCACACCCTGCGCCAGAACCTGCTCTATTTCCAGCAGGTGGAGGGCCGCCGGCCGGATGTGTGGATCGTCGAAATTTACAGCGGGCAGGGCCGGCAGATGCCTTTTATCGCCGGCTTGCTGGGCCAGCGGCCGATATTCGCGGCGGCCGTCGACCGCTACCTGGACCCCGAAGTGGCGGCGGCATACTGCCTGCGGCCGGCGGGCCTGCTGTATCAAATACTGCCGCGGGAGGGTTCCGATGCGCGTTGTCCTTGACGGCCGGCCGGTGGGCGAGCATTTCCCCGGCATCGGCCGCTACGTCTATCATTTGACGCGAGCGCTGGCGGAAGGAGCGCCGGCGCCGGATATCCTCCTGCTCCATGACCCGCGCACCGGCGTGCCCTGGCGCGACCTGGCAGGGGAATTCCCCCAGATAACGTTGGTGCCGGCGCCCTGGTCACCCTTCTCGCCGGCCGGCCAGGTCGCCGTCCCCCGACTGCTCCGTTCGTTGGAGGCTGACCTGTACCATGCCACTTATTACCTGATGCCCTATCTGGCCGGCCTGCCGACCGTGCTGACCGTGTATGACCTGGTGCCCCTGCGGGTGCCCACGGCCCTCGCGCCGGCATGGAAGCGGCATCTGTATCACCTGCTCCACCGGCTGGCGGTGCGGCGCGCCGGCCTGTGCCTGGCTATATCCCAGGCCACGGCCAGAGATATGACCGAACTGCTGGGTGTGCCGCCGGCGCGAGTGCGGGTGACCTACCTGGCCCCCGACCCGCGCTTTCACCCCGCCCAGGACCCGGCGGACACGGCACGCTGGAAGCAGAGCCGCGGCCTGCCGGCGCGTTACGTGCTCTACGTTGGCATCAACAAGCCGCACAAGAACCTGGAACGGCTGGTGCGGGCATGGGAGATCGTCATGGCGCGCTGGCGGGAGGCATGGGGGGAACGGCCGGCGCTGGTATGGGCCGGCCCGCAGGACCCCCGCTTCCCCGATACCATCGAGGCATTTCGCCGGACGCCGTCCACCTACGCGCTGGGCCGGCTCCCCGACGAAGAGCTGGTGCACCTGTATCAGGGGGCCGAACTGCTGGTGCACCCCTCCCTCTACGAGGGTTTTGGACTGCCGGTGCTGGAGGCCATGGCCTGCGGGGTGCCGGTGGCCTGTTCGGGGCGGCCGGGGCTGTCCGAGATCGCCGGCGGCGCGGCGCTCCTCTTTGACCCGGAGGATGAGACGGCGATTGCCGATGTTCTGACAGAGCTGTTGGCATCACCCGAGCGCCGGCAGGCCCTGGCGCTGGCCGGCCTGGCGCGCGCCGCTGAGTTCACCTGGCCGGCCACGGCGCGCGCTACCCTGGCCGCTTACAGTGAGCTGACGCGCTCGCCGGCGGAGAAAGGATAAGTCCATGCACGTCTTGCATCTCTACAAGGACTATTTCCCTGTGCTGAA
>JACIWP010000386.1 GCA_014360855.1 Anaerolineae bacterium | reverse complement strand
GGTCAGCCCGGCACCCTCACCCAGGGCGTGCAGGGCTATCTCCTGAAGCAAGGCGCTGAAGTACCGATCACCTTCTCCTTTGTTTTCACCCGCACCCGCAACTATGTCCTCTATGCGCAGGTGGACACTGACGGCAATGTGGTGGAGCTGGACGAGGAGAACAACGTCTTTGGCCCGCAGTTTGTGCCGGTGCGGGCGTCGGCAGCCTTCGTGGACACGCGGCATGAGGATTTCCAGGCCGGCTTCTCGAACATGGACCTCTCCCATCCCCTGGGCCTGGTGATGCTGTCGGGGCTGTACGAGGAACCCATCACCGCGCCGCTGGCGCTCCCCATCTCGGGCCCCCTCGCCGGCCCACACTTGTATAACCCGGACCTCGGCGTCAGCACATATGCAGGGCCGGTCAACCAGATCGCGCCGGTGATGGCGCGCAACCCCGCCGGCCACCTGTATGTGGCCTGGGAGGACGGCCGCAACGGGGAAATCAACAACCGCGATATCTACTTTGCCCGCTCCACCGACGGCGGCACCACCTGGGAGCCGGAGGTGCGCGTCAACCAGGACCCGCTGTTCCGCAACGTCAATCAGCGCGCGCCGGCGATGGTCTACGACGCGGTGCACGATGCCATTTACATCGCCTGGCAGGACAACCGCCGCGGGAATTACGATATCTGGTTCGCCCGCTCTACGGACGGCGGATTGACCTGGACTGAGCCGGCCTCTAACCCTGTCAATGACGACGCCGGCGACGCTGACCAGGTAAGCCCATCCCTGGCCGTGGACGAGCTGGGCAATATCTATCTGGTATGGCAGGACCGCCGGCACGGCAACGACGATATTTACATGGCCGTTTCCGCGGACGGCGGGGAAACCTGGACCCGCAACATCTTCGTCACCGATTTTCCCGCCTCCACCGCGCAGTCCCAGCGCTCGCCGGCGGTGACCGTGGTGGCCGACCGCGTCTACATCGTGTGGGAGGATTCCCGCAACATCGCCGCCGGCGACAGCGGTGATATCTACTTCACCTGGGGCCGCACCTGCACCCCGCCCTGCGACGATTACTCCTTTGACGTTGACCGGCGCATCAACGATGATGAGACCCTGTTCCCCCAGCGGGACCCCACCATCATCCATTCCTACCCCCGCCTGGAGATCACCCGCACGGAGGTCTTCACGCCGGGGAGCTCTGTCTGTGCTTCGCCGCCTCCCGAGACTACCGAGGTGGAGTTCCACGGCATTTACAAGGGAGAGGCCATCCACTTCGCCTGGCAGGACTATCGCGGCGGTATGGATGACCCCGATATCTATTATGCCTGGACCTTCGGACCGTACTTTTATCTGGAACGCATCGTGGCCGAGCCGGATTACGGCTGTCCGCCTTCCGAGCCGTTCCCGCCCCTGGTAGAAAGCCCCTTCGGCACGAATTACACCATTTACGGCAATGTGCCGGCCAACGATATCGCGCCGGCCATCCCGGAAAGCTGTTTCCAACCGCCGTACGGCCAGGGAGATGCGCTTCCCTGTGAGCCGGCGCCGGACCCCACCCTGCCCGGCGAGCGGCGCAAGCAGGTCTGGCACTATGCCGGCGCCCGCCAGGCCTACCCAGCCTTCAGCCCCGGCCCACCCGACACCGACATCGTCTATCTCCTCTGGTCCGACTGGCGCAACTATGATGCCTGGAACGCGGACATCTACGTCGCCCGCCCGTACCGGGAGGACTGGACCAGCCCGGAGTACATCATTGACGAGAATATCATCGTCAACGACAACGCCAAGCTGATCCGCTATCTCGGGGAAGACCGCTATCTGCAGAACGCGCCGGCCTCAGTGCGGCAGTACCGGCCGGCCGGCACCTATCACGACAGCGCCAACCTGCCCTACGTGGTCTGGGACGACGACCGGCGCGCCGACCCGCTGGCCGGCTATGCCCTGGAGCGCAATATCTTCTTCGCACGGCCCGGCGCACCGCCCAGCCCCGGCGTCTACGTCTCGCGCGTGTTCGAGGCCAACGATGACACCCGCTGGAACCGGCTGGAGTGGTGGGGCGTGACGCCGGCCGGCACCAAGATCTTCTTCCAGACCCGCACCGGGAACACCCCCTGGCCGGATGCCTCCTGGAGCGATTGTATCGGGCCGGTATGGGACCCCAATGAGGGCATGTGGGT
>JACIWP010000385.1 GCA_014360855.1 Anaerolineae bacterium | reverse complement strand
ATCATCCAGATGCAGGTGCGCGCTATCCTGGAAGCGGCCTGCAACGTGGAGGCCGAGGGCGTGAAGGTCCTGCCGGAGATCATGATCCCGCTGACCGGTCACGTCAACGAGCTGAAGCGCACCCGCGAACTGCTGGAGCCGGTGGCGGAGGCGGTCATGGCGGAGAAGGGCCGGCGCATCCACTACAAGTTCGGCACCATGATCGAGATCCCGCGCGCGGCCATCACCGCCGACCAGATCGCAGAGGTCGCGGAGTTCTTCTCCTTCGGCACCAACGACCTGACCCAGACCACCTTCGGCTATTCCCGCGATGACGCCGAGGGCAAGTTCCTGCTCAAGTACGTCGAGGAGAAGATCCTGCCCGAGAACCCCTTCCAGACCCTGGACCGCGACGGCGTCGGCTACCTGGTCAAGCTGGGCGTGGAGCGCGGCCGGGCGACCCGCCCCGACCTGCATGTGGGCATCTGCGGCGAGCACGGCGGCGACCCCGCCTCCATCGAGTTCTGCCACCAGGTCGGTCTGAACTACGTCTCCTGCTCGCCGTTCCGCGTGCCGGTGGCGCGTCTGGCGGCGGCGCAGGCGGCGCTGAAGAGCAAGCAGGTGAAGGTCGCCTTCGACGTGTAGTTTTCTTCCCGCCGGCGGTCTCGGATGCGGTATTCCGCCGGCGTTTCCCATAAGAGCCCCTTCCACCAGGGAGGGGCTCTTTGTATTCATTTCCTGGCGTCTTCCTAGGTGACAGTCACCTCAAAGGTGGCTGTCACCTGAAGTAGCCCTCGCTTTGGTCATTTGAGGGCAGTTAGGATATAATGAGCGGGTCAGCAGGTGTTCTACAAGGATCCGACAGCTTGATGAAGAGATTTTCACCCGATGATGGGGGCTTTTCACCCTTTTTTCATGCTTTGACATTATAATTGATAGAAGCAACAGCGATGCAGAAGGCCCGTCGATGCGGGTTATGCGGTGCATGGGTCCCGATTGGGGATGGGAGCGGATTGGGGGCGCCGGCGCTTCCGCCGGCCAGACATCTCACAGGCGGACGATCGGGGATCTCCCTCATCCACGGCATCGAGGGGCATCCCCTTTTATATGCGTAAGAGAGGAAGGCCATGAAGGTCGCTTTGATCTCGCCGAAGTGGAACCAGATGGTCAACAGCTATCCCTCGCTGGGCCTGGGATACCTGGCGGCGGTGCTGGAGCGGCGCGGGGATGAGGTGCGCATCTTCGATTTCGGGCTGGACCCCCGCCGGCCGCTGGAGGAAGAGGTGCATGACGTGCTGGCGTTCCGGCCGGACCTCATCGGCCTGACCGCCATGACCACCTCCTATCACAGCGCGGAGGAAACCATGACACTGCTGCGCGCCGGCACCCGCGCCCCCATGGTCCTGGGTGGGCCGCACGCCACGGTCTTTCCGGCGCGCACTTTAGAGGAACAGCCGGCGCTGGACTACCTGGTCTTCGGCGAAGGCGAGGAAACCATGCTGGAGCTGATGGAGGTGATCGAGGGACGGCGCGACCCCGCCGCGGTGGCCGGCCTGTGCTACCGCCGCGACGGCCAGGTCATCTGCAACCCGGCGCGCCCGCTGATCCGCGAACTGGATGCCCTGCCGTTCCCCGCTCGGCACCTGTTCCAGCTCGAGCGCTATCCCCTCTACGCGCCTGACGGCGGCCGTATGCTCACTGTCCTGACCAGCCGCGGCTGTCCCTACAACTGCAGTTACTGTTTCAAGGGCATCGTCGGGCGCACCTACCGTCAGCGCAGTCCCGAGAACCTGCTCCTGGAACTGAAAGAGCTGATCCGGACCTACGGCATCCGCAACTTCTACTTTATTGACGATCTGTTCACGCTGGACGTGAAGCGGCTGAACATCCTGCTGGATATGATCATCGCCGAAGGGTTGGACATCCGCTGGCAGTGTCTGGCGCGGGTGGACCGCGTCACGCCCGAGCTACTGCGGAAAATGGCGGCCGCCGGCTGTCGGCAGATCCATTACGGCATCGAGTCCGGCAACCAGGAGATCCTGGATCGCGTCGGCAAGCGCATCACGCTGGAGCAGGTGCGGCAGGCCGTGCGCTGGACGGCCGAGGCCGGCATCCGCAGTAAAGGCTACTTCATGCTGGGCCTGCCGGGCGATACCGAGGAAACGATGGAGCAGACGATCCAGTTCGCGGCCTCCTT
>JACIWP010000384.1 GCA_014360855.1 Anaerolineae bacterium | reverse complement strand
CGGGACGGGCAAGACCAGCCTGGTCGCCTCATTTGCACATTTGGCTTCTCACCACTCCCCGCGAGCCCGTGCCGTTTTTGCGGATGCTGACGTGGACGCCGCCAATCTCGAATTGGTGCTGGCCCCTGACCCACGCGAATCCCATGAGTTCTGGGGAAAATCGATCGCGGAGATTGACCCCCATCGTTGTGAGGGATGCGGGATTTGCCACAATGTATGCCGGTTTGATGCGGTGCTTGGTCCGCCGGCCCAGGGGGACAGCGTCTTCTATTATCGCGTGGATCCTCTTGCCTGCGAGGGATGCGCCGCTTGCTTTTACCAATGCCCTGTCCAGGCCATTCGGATGGTGCCGCAGTTAGCCGGCCAGTGGTTTTATTCCGAAACTCCGTATGGTCCGTTGTTCCACGCCGCCCTGCGGCCGGCACAGGAGAACTCCGGCAAGCTGGTGAGTTTGGTCAAGCAACAGGCACTGCGCCACGCGGAGAATGCCGGCTACGACCTGCTGATCGTGGACGGCCCTCCTGGGATCGGCTGTCCGGCGATCTCAGCGGTATCCGGTGCGGACCTGGCACTCATCGTCGCGGAACCATCCGTCGCAGGAATTCATGACCTTCATCTCGTCCTCGAACTGACCGCTCACTTCCACATCCCCACGCTCGTCTGCATCAACAAGGCGGACATTCATCCTCAGGGCGCTGCTCAGATCGAATCGTTCTGCGCTGAACACGACATTGAGGTGGTAGGAAGCATTCCCTTTGATCCATCAGTGAGCGAAGCAATCACCCGGGGATTGCCAGTTACCATCTTCCGGCCATCCTCACCCGCATCCCAGCATATCGAACGCATTTGGCAAAGGCTTCTCCCGATGCTTTAACACGGTGAACTTTCGGGCCGGCCAAAAGGGGCCGCTCCAATAATTGGAACGGCCCCTCGAACGCTCGCTGTATTGCCAGGATGCGCCTTCGCTTTACTCCGACTTCTCAATGGTGAACATAACGGTCAGGGCACCGGTGCTCTGGTCCGGGGAGATCATCACCGAGACCTTCGCCTTCTCGCCTTGGAATTCCAGCGTGGCAAAGGCATCGGTGGTCATGCTGGAATCCTCGATATACTTCAGCCCCTGATCCGCGAATCCCTTCTTGTAGAACTCGACCGCCTCGGCCAGGGTCATGCCGGACACGTTGTACATGACCATGCCCTCCTGGGACCAGGCCTGTTGGGCGCCGGCCGGCTCCGGGATGGTGAAGCCCAGGCCTTCCGTGACCGATGGGATCTCGGGCGCGGTGATCTCGATGGGGGCGTTCAGGTCATAGACCTCGAAGGTGGTCTTGAGCTCGCCGGCCAGGTCGGGTTTGCTCTCCTCCACGCCTTTGCCGGCCATATGGGTGACCATCTTGACGATGTAGCCCTCATCCGCCAGGTAAATGTCAATCTGTGCGATATCCAGGTTCTCGTATCGGGCGCGTGTTTCTTCATCGAGCATGAATCGCAGGAAGGCCGGCTTATCGAATCGGTAATGGGTGGTATCGATGCCGTTCACCTTTTCTTTGCCAATTTTGGTGGCAGTTTCCCAGCCTGCGGTCAGGTCCTCAGGATGGAAGATCATGAACTGCTCGTCAAAATTGGGGGCCGTCTCCTGGCTGGACTGCATCCAGCTATTGCCCATTTTGATCCAGCTCTGGTTGCCGATCTGGATCATCTCCATGGAGTCCTCCGGCGTGGCGCCGCTGATGACATAGCGCACTGCCGGCGGCTCTTTGACGAACTCTCCCACCATCTCCAGCTTGGCGCTCTGTTGATCGGCATAGGCTTCACCGGAGGTCTCGATCGTCATACGCATCCGGTACGACTTCAGCCAGGGCAATTTGCTCACATCTTCGACGGCCTGTGGGGTCTCCGTAGGGACGGATGCTACCTGGGTAGGTGCCGGCGTAGCGGTAGGCGGCACCGGGGTCGGCTGTGCCGGCGCTTGTTGGGCGGTAGTTGCTTGAGTCGCTTGAGCGGCAGGGGTCTCGCCGGCCGGCGTCGTGGCCTTGCCTCCACATCCAACCAGCAGAGCCATGACCGTCAGGGCCGTAAGGGTCAAGACAGCGATCTTACGTGCGGACATACGCATTCCTCCTTAGGGGCTATGCGAACTTATGGGCCTGGGCCAACCATCCTGACAACCCCGGGCCTACGCGAGGGAGGAATGGGGGCAATCCGGTATAGCTCAGGCGAACAT
>JACIWP010000383.1 GCA_014360855.1 Anaerolineae bacterium | reverse complement strand
GACCCACCGTGGTCGTAAGCGCTCAGGCCGCCGGCTCCTTCAACAGGCTGTACAGCGCCACGTCCACCATGGCCTGCAGGTTTTCCAACGGCGTATCGGGCGGGACCATGTCGCCGGCGGCCAGGATATAGCCGTACGGCCCGCCCTCGCGGCACTTCTGGATGGCCTCCTGCCGCACTTCCTCGACAGTGCCCCGTGCCAGGGTGATGGTATTGACCCCACCCATCAGCGCCACCTTATGTCCAATACGGCGTTTGGCATCCGCCACCGAGACGCCGCCCAAGGGATCCAGCGGTTCCACCACATGCGCGCCGGTCTCGGCGAGCATTTCCAAGATGGGGTTCGAATTCCCACACACATGAATGTAGATGAGAATATCCCTGTCCCTGAAATGCCGGCAGAACGCCTGATAGGCCGGCAGACAGAAGCGTTCGAAATGGGCCGGGCTGATCAGGCTGGCGCTGGCCGCCGGGTCGCCGATATAGAGCGCGTCGATGCCCGTGGTCAGCAGTTTCTCCGCCCGCTGAATCATGGTCTCCACCTGCATCTCCATGACCGCGCGCACAAAATCGGGCTGTTCGATCAGGTCGATCATCGCCTGTACCCGGCCGCGCAGGGCGGTATAGGTGTTCATAGTGATGCCGCCGGGGGCTGATGCGACGAAGCGATGCGGGACGCGTGCCCGTGCCTGGCGCAGTAGCTCCATTTTTTCATCGGTGAACTCGCCGGCCATTTGCTGGAGGCGCTTGCGGGCATCCTCCAACGTCTCGATGGGAGGCGCCGGCACATCGAGGACGAACTCTCCCCCGCCCCAGGCGTCAATTTTGCCCAAGCGCCGGCCGCTTTCATGATCTACCACGATGAGTTCATCGCCCTGCCGCACGACTTTCATGGGCTCGGGCTTGACAAAGAGGCGCAGGCCGTCACAGTTGACCTGTTCCACGAGACGGATGACGTAGTCGTAAATGAGGCCGGGGTCCTCCACACAGCGCCGCATGCCCTCCAGCCAGTCGATGCCGTTCTCGCCGGCGTAGAGGCGGATGGGGAGGTCGTGGCAGATTTGGGGCATGGTGGGGATGCGGGGCGTTGGGAGCCGGCGCATGGCAGCGCGCATCAGCTCCCTGGGTGTCCACTGCGCCTGGGAAGCGGGTTCCATATATCCCTCCGTTGTGGGGTGCTGGGGAAATTATAACAGGATACGTAGGTCTGTCAAACGGATGGCCCGACCAAGATGAGAGGAATTACTCGCTTCCTCGCCTGGAGAAGCGCCGGCCGGGGAGAGGCGCACATCGGACAATCCGCCGGCCGGCGCTTGATAGGACTTCCATGAAGGCGCGGAGGATGAGGTGCTCCCAGGCTATTCCTGCAGGAGCGCCGTGAACTCGTCAAAGGGGATGGCCGTCAGGGTCTGTGTGGATTCCACGCCGAAGCAGTTGGCCAGCAAAGCCACCTTGGCGGCAGTCTTCTCATCCGGAGCCTCGAAGATGTGCAGGAAGTCATAGGGGCCAAGCAGGGCGTAGCTGGCGATGCGCCGCACCTCTGGACAGGTAGTGCGCAGTTTCTGCTCGAACTCGCGATCCATCTCCGCCAGATGGCGCATTTGTGTGATGCCGCGGCGCGAGACCTTGGTCAACAGGACAAAGGTCGCCATATCCCACCTCCTCGTTCGCAGAGCTTCGACCCCATCGTCGAAAGGGACAGCGGCAAGGCCGGCCGGTAGGGTTACGCCAGCCCGAGCCGGCCGATGCGCTCCAGCTCATCCGCGATATCGCGCAGATCCAATTCCTCCAGTCGCCGGCGGGTGGGCCAGCCGGTGCGTGGGTCCCAGCCGCGCAAGGTGTAGTACTCGTCCATGAGCCGGCGGAACCGCTCCACGTCCAGCGCCTGGCGCTCCCCTAGCTCCGGATTGGTCCACCACTCCACCTTCGAGAAGTACGGGATGACCATCTCGTCCATGGCGCGATCTCGGCCGTAATTCCGTACCAGTACCGCGCGCTCTATATTAAACACGCGCTCGGCCATTCGTTCAAATTCTGGCTCGGAGATATCCAGGCGTTCGGCCTCCTGTTGGACACCTTTCACATGAACATCGAGGAAGCCAGCATTCGGCGGGCGGTGCATACCGCCGCGCCGCGTTTATGGCATGTGCATTTGGGAGACAGCAACCGCCTGCCGCCGGGGAAGGGGCACTTCGCCTTTGGGAGGATGCTGCGCGCTCTGGTGGAAGTGGG
>JACIWP010000382.1 GCA_014360855.1 Anaerolineae bacterium | reverse complement strand
TGGACCTTGATTAGCACCGGAGACCAGGATTCTAAGTATCTTCCATCAAAGAAGGCGTCGAGGCTGGGGAAGGAGAAGAATAAGCCACAAGCTATTGCAAGAACAGTGACCTTAATTTTCCACCAGCTCGACGAAGTAATTGCCTCTGCTACTCGGACTGCGTTGCTATATCCAATGGAGAAAAGCTCTCTCAACATTTCCATTTTCTCCCATAAGTAACAAAATACGAGTCCGAGCTAGGCCCGCCCCCCTGTCTGCCCGCCCCGCACCCCTCGGTCGCGCCCGGAGTGGCGGGTGCGGGGGGAAAAGCTCTCTCAACATTTCCATTTTCTCCCATAAGTAACAAAATACGAGTCCGAGCTAGGCCCGGCCGCGGAGGGTGATGGTGTCGATGATGGTCTTGATGAGGATGACCATATCGAGCCAGAAGGATTGGTGCTTGATATAGTACAGGTCGTACTGGATCTTGATTTTGGCGTCCTCCTTCGAGGAGGCGTAGCCGTACTTGACCAGGCTCCAGCCGGCCATGCCCGGCTTCACCGCATGGCGTGTGCGGTAGAAGGGTATCTCTTCGGCCAGCTCCGCCACGAACTCGGGCCGCTCCGGCCGCGGCCCCACTGCGCTCATTTCCCCTTTGAGGATGTTCAAAAACTGCGGGAATTCATCCACATGTGTCTTTCGCAGGAGCCGGCCCACCCGGGTGACGCGCGGGTCGTTCTCCTGCGCCCAGACCGCTTCCCCTTTCTCCGCATCCGGCACCATGGAGCGGAACTTGTAGACCTTGAAAATCTTCCCGCCCTCCCCCACCCGCTCCTGGGTGTAAAAGATCGGTCCGGGCGAGTCAATGTAAATGGCCAGTGCCAGGATGGGCAGGAAGGGGAGCAGGAGCAGGATCCCGATAGAGGACAGGATGATATCCGTCGCTCGTTTGACCATGCGGTTCAGGCGTTTTGTCTGCGGGTGGTGAATGGGCATGGCCACGTACCAGTTGTCGCCGATGTGCTCGACGGGCACCTTGCCGGTGAGCTGTTCGTAGAGCACTGGCATGGGGACAATTTCCACGCCGAATTCCAGGCAGTCCATCAACGCCTGGAAAAGCTCGCCTTCAATCTCATGGGTGATGGCCAGCACTAAGGTGGTCACCCGCTGCGCGCCGATGAGGGACTTCAGCTCTCGCCGGCCGCCCAGCACCCGCACCCTTTGCTCCCCTACCTCTATGACGCTGCCCTGCTTGGCCGTGTCATCGTCCACGAAACCGACGATGCACACGGAGTCGCGGCAGGTGCGGGCCAGAGCCTCGGCGATGGTGCGGCCGGCCCAGCCGGCGCCCACGATCAGCACGCGCTGTTGAAAGACCGGTTGGGCCAGCAAGCGGGTGTACAGAAACCGTCCTGCCAGGAGCATAGCAATGCTCAGCAGAGGGAAGGCGCCCATCAACAGATGGGACGCGGGTGGTGCCGGCGTGACGAACGGGATGAACAAATACCCCACGGTGGTGATGATGCCGGCCAGCGCCACCGAGGGAATGCTGGCTGTGAAACGTCCTGCCACCCGCAGGTCATAGAGATCCATGCCGTTGGCCAGCAGAAGCCAGATGAGCGCCAAAGTCAACAGCCAATACGGCCGGCGCAGGAACACGGTGACATCAGCGGCATATTCGGGCCGCAGCATGGTGACCAGCATCAGGGAACCGCACAGCGCCAGCAGGTCCAGCGCCATCAGCAGGAGCTTGCGCTCGGAGATATTCAGGGGGAAGTGGAATCCACGCCGGACGGCCGGCGCCACGTTCGGTTCCGCTGTCTGGATGATAGGTTGAGAGTCGGCCACAGCTCATCCCTCCTTCCAGGATATCCCTGCCCGTTCGGGAGCCTCATTCCCCAGCACTGGAATGTTCCTGCGAGGCGCAGGCCGGCCGAACAGCCGGGGGAATCCGTTGCGCAGGAATCCCCACCAGAAGCCGGCGCCCCAACACAGGTGAATGGTGGCGAAGGCCGGCGGCAGGAGCGGCAAATAGCGCCAGCCGGCGCGACGCACCTCCCACAGCGCCATGGCCAGGCAGGCCAGGGCATATACGGCCCACAGGCCGGCATACAGCGGCCGGATGAAGGGCAGGAAGACGCTCAGCAGGCCGCCCCCGGCCACCGCGCCGGCCAACCCGATGGGTGCCAGATGGCGCGGCGCCAGCGCCCGCGGGTTCTCCAAGGTGACGAAGGCCTTCCAGAAACCGTACTGC
>JACIWP010000381.1 GCA_014360855.1 Anaerolineae bacterium | reverse complement strand
AAAGGAGCTGGGAGAGGAAGGCTTTCGCCCCCTCCCAGCTCCAACGCTGTTAAGATTATCGCATGGTAAGGGCCATGACCGCCTTCTGGACATGCAGGCGGTTCTCGGCCTCGTCGAACACCACCGACTGCGGCCCGTCAATGACTTCGTCGGTTACCTCGTACCCGCGGTCGCAGGGCAGGCAGTGCATGTAAATCGCTTCGGGATGCGCCAGCTTCATCTTCTCGCTGTCGCAGATCCAGTGCTTGTTGGCGTCGAAGATGCGCTGGGCCTCTTCCTTGTCATAGTTGCCCACGGGCGGCTGGAAGAGCACGGTGGGCGCCCAGGCCTTGGGATAGACGACGTGCGCGCCCTCGAAGGCCTCTTCCATATCGTTGGTGACGCTGAAGGAGCCGCCGGACTTGGCCGCCATTTCCTCGCAGGCCTTGAGGACCTCGGGGTCCAGCTCCATGCCCTTGGGGTGCGCCAGCACGGTGTCACAGCCCATCTTGGTGGCGGCGATGATGGCGCTCTGCGGAACGGCGCGCGGCTTGTGGATGCTCGGGCTGTAGGCCCAGCTCATGACGAACTTGACGCCCTTGAAGCCGCCGAACTTCTCGCGCACGGTCAGGATATCCGCCAGGGCCTGGAAGGGATGATACTTGTCGTCTTCCATGTTCAGCACGGGGATGTGCGCCCAGTGGGCAAATTCCTGCAGGAGCTCATGCGCGCCGCCGTAGACCCAGTCCACCGGGTCGCCGTAACAGCGGATGGCGATGGCATGGCCCATGCGGGAGAGGGTGCGGGCGACATCGGAGACGCGCTCGGTGGTATAGGCAACCTCGCGGCCCTTGAGCGCCGGCGTGTAAATCTTGCCGGGGTCGAGGTAATGGGCATGGCCGCCAAGCTGGGTCATGCCGGCCTCGAACGAGTTGCGGGTGCGCAGGGACTGATTGTAGAAGATCATGAAGAGGGTCTTGGCCGGCAGGAGGTGATCATGCCGCTCGCCCAGCGCGAAGCGCCGCTTCAGGTCGGTCGCTACGTCGAGGATGGTCTCCACCTCTTCCTTGCTCCAGTCGAGCAGGGTCATGAAATCCTTGCCGCGAAAGCTTTCCGTTTTCATCGTCCCTTTCTCCTTCGTACATAGAATGTCGGGTTTTCTGCTATCACGCACTCGGCGGGGTGTCTCCGCCGGCGAGCGTCTAACCTCCGATGCGCCGGATGACATGGAAGTTAAAGAAGCCCGGCAGGAAATAGTTGCGGGAGAATTCCACCGGCACATTGTCCATGGAGTAGAGCGTTTCTTCGATGAGGAGCAGGCAGGTGCGGGGGGAGACATCCAGCGCCTCCGCCATGTCGCGGCCGGCCAGCATGGGGACCAGCCTGGCATGGGCATAGGCCAGCGCCGGCGATCCCCGTTCCAGAAGGAAGTCGAGCACGGAGCCGCGAAAGCCGGCCTGCATCTCTTCCAGCGTCACATAGGTCGTTGGTATGACGTCCACCATGTAGGCGACGGGGTGCTTGCCGGCCATCTTCGTGCGCACCACCTGCACCGCCGGCGTTCCTGCCGGCAGGTTCAGCTTCTCCGCCAGCTCCTGGTCGAGGATAATCTGGCTGATGCGCAGGCCGGCGTCCTGAACCTTCAGCCCCTTGCGCTCGGCGAGCTTTTCCAGGCTCTCGAGGGTTTCCAGGCCGCTTTCGAACACCAGGTTGTCGGCGTGTTCGGCGACGAAGGTGCCGACGCCCTGCCGGCGCTTGACCAGGCCGCGCTCTTCGAAGGAGCGCAGGGCCTCGCGCAGGGTGGCGCGGGAGATGCCGAGCATTTCTGCCAGCCGCGGCTCTGGGGGGAGCTGGTCGCCGGGCTGGTATTGGCTTTGGATCAGCTCGCGCAGTGCCTCTTCGGCCCGCAGGTATAGCGGTCGGTTATCTTTGCGGAGCTTTTCGACCACGCCGGCCCTCCATTTGTCTGAGGTCTGACATTATTATAGCACAAAGGTGGGCCGGCGTCAAGTCCGATGCGAATGGAATGCGGACCCTCGCGAAACGCAGGGCAGGTGGGCCGGCGAATCGGGCGGCAGGAAAAAGAAAGGGCCGCGGTGCACCCGCGGCCAACAACGATACAACATATATGGCGGAAGCGACGGGATTCGAACCCGCGATCTCGGCCTTGACAGGGCCGCATGTTAGGCCACTACACCACGCCTCCGCATTGGCAATTCACACTATACCATAGGATGGCTGAAGTTGTCAAATTCGGGAAAG
>JACIWP010000380.1 GCA_014360855.1 Anaerolineae bacterium | reverse complement strand
GACCGCCTCATCGCCGAATTTGGCGCGAATCATATCTCCGGGGTGGCGGGAAATTATGTGGCAGAGCTGTGCCACGTCTGCGAATTGACGCATGTCACGCCGTTAGTGCTCTCGAAAGTTGAGAAGCTGTAGGCCGGCCGAAAAACTTGGGAGGGGACACGGAAATGACCGTCTATGCAGGGAAACTGCTGCGGATAGACCTGACTGCACAATCTCATACGGTGCAAACAATTACCGAGGACGACGTCCGGAAGTGGCTGTTGGGTTCCGGGCTTGCGGCCAAAATCTATTATGAGGAGATGGATCCGTCTCTCCACCCCTTGGACCCGGCATCCCCGCTGATCGTGATGAACGGTTTGCTGACGGGGTCCATGGTGCCGACCGCCTGCCGAACCTCATGGTGCGGGCGGTCTCCAGAGACAGGCATCTGGAACGAGTCCAACGCCGGGCATCATTGGGGGGCGGAACTGCGTGCGGCCGGCTATGATGGCGTCATTGTCACGGGCCGCGCAGCGCACCCAATGTACCTATGGATAGATGGAAGATCGGGAGAAGTTCATTTTTGCGACGCCTCCCATTTGTGGGGCAAGGACTGGTTTGAAGCGGGAGAGGTGCTTCTCAACGAGACGGACCGCCGGGCACAAATTGCCGGCATTGGCATCGCGGGCGAGAACCTGGTCAACATCGCCGGCGTCATGGTCGGCCCACCCCACTATGTGCGCGCTGCAGCGCGTGGAGGGATGGGCGCGCTCATGGGCAGCAAGAACCTGAAAGCGATTGTGGTGCGGGGCGACCAACGGCCCGTGTATCCCGACCCTCAGCGACTACGGGAAGAGGTGAAGCGTCAGACCCTGTTTCTTAAGGAATCTCTCCTGCCGATGACCATGATGGGGACTGCCGGCGGTGTCATGGTCAGCGAAGAATACGGCGATTTCCCCATTCGCAATTGGACGCTCGGGAATTGGCCGGAGGTGAAAAACTTGGCCGGCCAGACCTTCTATCCCAAGTATCTCCAAAAGCGCACCCATTGTTTCGCCTGCCCGATCGGGTGCGGAAAGGAGATCGAGATTCGGGAAGGCCCCTATCGCGTGCCGCGCGGTGAAGGGGTAGAATACGAGACGATCGCCGGCTTCGGCGGAATGTGCTACGTAAGCAACTTTGAGGCAGTCGCCTTGGCCAATTCTTTGTGCAACCGCTACGGCCTCGACACCATCTCCACTTCGGCCGTGATCGCTTTCGGCATGGAGCTGTTCGAACGAGGGATACTCTCCCTGGAGGACACGGGAGGCATCGAGCTTCGCTTTGGGAGCGCGGATGCCATGCTGGACATGATTCATCAGATCGCACACCGCCGGGGCCTAGGAGCGATACTTGCCGGCGGGGTGCGAGAGGCGGCTCGCCAGATCGGCAGAGGCGCGGAGCAGTACGCCATCCATGTGAAGGGATTAGAGGTCGCATACCATGACCCCCGCGCGTTTTTCAGCATGGCGGTCAATTATGCCACTGGAGTGCGAGGGGCCTGTCACCTGGAAGCCGCCACATATTGGAACGGCTATGGTGTGAAACACCCTGACCTGGGCTATTCTGCACCAGTACCGCGACACGAGTCGAGCGAAGCGAACGTCAAACTGTGTTATGATTACCAGAACTACGCCGGCGTGTTCAATCCGCTTGGGCTGTGCAAGTTCATGATCAAAGGCTCCCTTGGCCCCGAACGGTTGACCGCCCTGGTCAATGCAGCGCTGGGATGGGATTGGTCCACACAGGATGTCCTGGAGACTGGCGACCGGCTCTTCCAGTTGAAGCGGCTGATCAACGTTCGTCTGGGGGTCACAGCGAAGGATGACCGTCTACCGGCAAGATTCACTGGGGAACCTCGACCGACAGGCACCTCTGCCGGCGCCTTGCCGGATATGAACGTAATGCTCCCGCTGTACTACTCACTGCGCGGCTGGGATAGCGAGGGAAGGCCAACCCAAGAGCGGCTGAGACAATTGGGAATTCCCTACGTTGAGGAACTACCATGAATCGGCGCGAAGCATTTGCGAAAACCTGTGCGCACCAGGAACCCGAAAAAGTCCTGGTGGATTTTGGAAAACATGTTGGCTCCTTTCATCGCCTCGCCTATCAGCGTTTGCGCGAATACCTGGCTGACCCGTTACTGCCTGAAGAGCCTGTAGTCCTTGACCGCATGGCGCAGAACATTGTGATACCAGAGCGCCTGTGTCAGCGGTTGGGCCTGGACTTCCGATGGCTCG
>JACIWP010000379.1 GCA_014360855.1 Anaerolineae bacterium | reverse complement strand
GGGTCGTCTGGGGCCAGCGTGAGCAGAGCTACCCAATGCCGCGCTGCCTCCGCATCCTCGCCGGCCGCCTCAGCCAGCTTCGCCAGCCCGCGATGAGCGGGGGCGGATTCGCCGGCCCCCAGTGCCCGCTCCCACCAGCGCCGGGCATCGTTCCATTCCCCCTGCAGGAACGCCGCCTGGCCCAGCCCCTCCAGGACCCTCTGCCGGCGCTCGCCGCGAGCATGTGGATAGAGCTTTCCCAACAAATGCACCGCCGGGCTGATCTCATGGCGCGCCAGATGGGCCTGCGCCGCGCGCAGGAGCGCCTCCTGGCTGGCCGGCGCGAGCGCCGCCGCCCGGGCATAGGCCTGCAGGGCGGCGTAATACTCGCCGCGGGCGAAATGTGCATCGCCCTGCCGGAGCGCCTCGATCAGACGCCAATCCGCCGGCGCGGATGCCGTCAGGGCCAGCAGTATCACCAGCAGGAACAGGCCGGCGGCCCGCAGTGTCATAGCGCGTCCCCTCCATGTCTGCCGGCCCATTATACCACGGATGGTCAGAAGGTGATGGAAGGGCAGGCGGGTTTCACCACCGAGCGGTTCTTACAGGCGCAACAGGCGGAAGAAGGGCGCGGGGCTGGGTCAGCCGGCGTTGGGCCGGCGGGGCTCACAGTCAAAACACCAGTCGGTATCCCGGTTCGTCCAGTAGGCCTTGCCGCATCCGGGGCAGGTGACTCTGCGCAGGCCGCGCATGGGGGATGGACCGGCCGGCCGGGCTTCCGGCGGCAGATCGGCATAGGGGTCCTTGATGCAGGAGCATGAGAGGAGCCGGCGCCGGCGCTCCTCCGGGTCCATGGCGAGGATCTCTTCCTCGGACAACTGCTCATCTTCCGCAGGGAAGTCAAATTCTTCTTCGATTGCAGATTCCATACGCCCCTCCTTCAGATGAAGACCGCGTTGGCGACCATTTCTTGTAATTTCGTCCGCTGTTCGGCATACTGCGGCTCGGCCAGGGCCGGGCAGGCGTCCAAGGTCACCTCGCCCAGGGCCAGCTTGGCGGCGAAAGTGAAGCAGGTGGGCTGACCGCAGGCTTTGCAGTTGGTGCGCGGCAGGAGGCGGTACACGTCGGTGGCCACCAGCCGTTTGCGCTGGACGGTGCTGGGCTGGATGGTATGTCGGCGCTCCCAGGTGTCGTTGATGAGCTGCTGGAGGCGCGCCAGGAACTCCACTGCTTCATCAGCGTCGGTGAAGCCGGCGGCCGCCATCTCGTTCGGCCGCAGGGTGACCATATGGCCCTCCCATTTGAAGCGCAGGACCTGGCCGGCCGGCTGATATTCCGCTCCCGGGATGATGGCGTTCAAGTATGGGAAGACGGGGCTGATGTCGCCGGCGATATGCCCGATGACGCTCACCGTCTCGCGGGTGAAATCGCACGGCGGCAGGATGACCTCCGGCTCGTAGCTGGCCAACAGCATGTTCCCCTCCTGGCATCTTGCGATGTGCGTGCAGGCTTATGCAACTTTCATTATACATCGCAGGGGGAATCCTGGCAAGCCGGCGCGAGGACACCTCCCCAGGCAGATCAGGGGATTAGCCCTTATCTTCCGCGATAGGGAGGGTGAAGGTGAAGGTACTGCCCTCTCCGACCCTGCTTTCCACATGGATGTCGCCGCCGTGGGCCTCGACCAAGTGCTTGGCAATGGCCAATCCCAGGCCGACGCCGCCGGTCAGGCGCGAGCGGGATTTGTCCACCCGATAGAAGCGGTCGAAGACAAAGGGCAAATGCTCTGGCGGGATGCCCTCCCCGGTGTCCTTGACCGCTACCGTCACCCATTTTCCCCCGGCGCGGGCGACGATATCGATCTCGCCGCCGGCTGGCGTGTGGAGGATGGCGTTGGACAGCAGGTTGCGCAGGACCTGTCCGATGCGCTCCGGGTCCACGTCCACCAGCGGCAGGTCCGCCGGCACATCCACCCGCAGTGTCAGCTCTTTGCTTTCCACCTGCCAGTTGAACGCCTCGGCCGCGCGGTGCACAATCTCATCCACCCGCACCGGCCGGCGCACCAGGTTGAGCTGGCCGGCCTCCGCCTGGGCCAGCTCATGCAGGTCCGAAACCAGCCGGTTCAACAGCATGGTCTCCTCGTAGAGGTTGTCGATGAGGCTGGCGTCCGGCTGTATCAGCCCATCCCGCACGGCCTCCAGGTATCCCCGCAGGTTGGTCAGCGGCGTGCGCAGTTCATGGGCCACGTCGCTGACCAGATTGCGGCGAAGTTGTTCCTGCATGGCCACACCGCT
>JACIWP010000378.1:1083-2288 GCA_014360855.1 Anaerolineae bacterium | reverse complement strand
GGCAAGATGTACTCCTCCACGAAGGTCTTGACATTATCCGGGTCGACATGCATGACCTTATGCCGGCCGATGGTCACCGAAGGCCCGTTGGCGCAGTTGTTGGCGCAGAAGCGCGCCCGCACGCGGAAGCGATCGGTCAACCCGCGCTGGCGCAGTTCTTCCGCCAGCTCCTCCATCACGCGCCAGGAGCCTTTCAGGTAGCAGTTGGTGCTGACGCAGACGCCCAGGTCCACCACCGGTTGGGTCTGGATCAGTTCCTCGATGGGCTGGTCCACGCGCATGGAGCGCCGGCCGTAGGTGGTGTGCAGGGCGTGATGCGACACCTCTCCCATCGGTTCGCCCAGCCATTCGCTGTAAATGGCCTGCACGGCCGGGTTGTCCTGGCTCTTCTTGATCTGTGCGGCGGCATCCATGCGGTACAGCACTTCCAGCCGCTCCTCGCGGTCGGTGGAGAGCTGGGGCGCCGGGTTGCCGGAGCCGTTGATGCATCCGCCCGGACAGGCCATGACCTCGATGAAGTGATAGGGGGCGTCACCGGCGCGAATGCGGTCAATGAGCTGTTGGGCATTCTGCAGGCCGCTGACCACCGCCAGCCGGACGGTGATGCCGTCCAGCTCGATCGTGGCCTCTTTGATCCCCTTCAGGCCGCGCACCTGGGTATATTCCACACTGTCCAGGCGCTTGCCGGTGATGCGCTCCGCCGCCAGGCGCAGGGCCGCCTCGGCGACGCCGCCGCTGGCGCCGAAGATGATGCCGGCGCCGCTGACATTGCCGAACGGGAGGTCCAGCTCCTGCGGTTTCAAGGCCAGCGGGTCAATGCCCTTCTCGCGGAACATACGGATGACTTCGTTGGTGGTGAGGACCGCATCCACGTCCGGCACGCCGTCATGGCAGAACTCGGGCCGGCGGCTCTCATACTTCTTGGCGTTGCAGGGCATGATGGACACGAAGTACAGCCGGTCGGCCTTCACCCCGAGCTGCTTGGCGAAGTACTGCTTCATCACGGAGCCGAACATCTGTTGCGGCGACTTGCAGGACGAAAGAAGCGGCAGTAGGTCGGGCGCCATCTTCTCGCAGTAGTTGATCCAGGCCGGACAGCAGGAGGTGAACTGCGGCAGGTTCTCGCCTTTCGCCAGCCGGCTCAGCAGTTCGGTCCGTATCTTCATGCCTGGCGCCACTTTCGTGGAGGTTGCGGAGACGAAGCG
>JACIWP010000378.1:0-1073 GCA_014360855.1 Anaerolineae bacterium | reverse complement strand
AGCCGGCTCAGCAGTTCGGTGCCCTCTTCCATGATGGTGAGGTCGGCGGCCCAGCAGGTGTCGAAGACATAAGCGAAGCCCATCTGCTTCAGGCCGGCGCACAGCCGACCCATGGCCTCCTCGCCGGTCAGGCCGTAGTACTGGGCGAAGGCGGCGCGCACGGCCGGCGCGATCTGCGCCGCGACAATGAGCGACGTGTTGTTCAGCGCCCGATATACGTTCGGCAGGGTTGGCTTCAGCGTCAGCGCGCCCGTTGGGCAAACGGTCACGCAGTGCCCGCAGGAGACACAGCTCGTCTTATCCAGCGGACGCTGGTCCACCGGCCCAATGGCCAGCGCCCCGTTGACCTCGTAATAGGTCAGGGCGGCGGAGCCTTCCATCTCGCGGCAGGCTTTCAGGCACAGACCGCAGAGGATGCACTTGCCCGGGTCGCGCACCAGGATCGGGTGATTCTCATCCACCGGCACGCGGCGCATGGGGCGCATCTCCGCATCGAAGGTGACCTGGTACTTGGTCGCGTACTGGCGTACCTGGCAATCATAGCGTTCGGTACAGCCGCATTGGAGGCAGCGCGAGGCCTCGCGCATAGCCGTTGCCACATCCCAGGTCTCGCTCACTTCCATGAAGTTGACCTTGCGCTCCTCCGCCGGCATCACCGGGATGGGATTGCGCGGGCTGGGGCGCACGTTGCGAAACTCCTCTTTCGGCACCTCATCCCAGCGCCCCTTGGAGCAGGTGTATTCGGGCAACTGCGGCGTCACCTTTCCGGTGCGCAGGAACTCATCAATGGCAATGGCGGCGCGGCGGCCGGCGCCGATGGCCGCCACAGCGATATCGGGACCGGTCTGGCAGTCGCCGCCGGCGAAGACCCCCGGCAGGGAGGTCTGCATGGTGAGCGGGTCCACCTGAATAGTGCCGCGCGACGTGCGGGCCAGCTCTGCCGGCAGACCATCATCCTCCACCGTGTGTCCGATGGCCGACAGAATGGTACTGCAGGGCAGGACGAATTCGGAGCCGGGGATCGGCACCGGCCGGCGGCGTCCCGAGGCGTCCAGGTCGCCCAGCTCCATGCG
>JACIWP010000377.1 GCA_014360855.1 Anaerolineae bacterium | reverse complement strand
CCGCCACTAGGCTCCCATCCGCCTGGACCTGCGCCAGCACCATTACCTGTGCGCCCACTGCGGCCGGCCCCGCTGCCTCATTAATGATGGTGCGCTCCGTCACCTGGACGTCCCGGCCGGCGATGACCCAGGTTCCCACCTTGGTGTCAGTGGGCCGTGACTCGATGACGCCCTGGAACTGGACCATGCGCGGGCGCCGGCCCGCATCCCCGTTGGCGGCAAACACTGCCGGCATCAGCGCCGTCAGGAGCACGACGGCGACCACCACTGCGCTGACCACCTTCATCCAGACCTTCTGTCGTTCGTTCATCGTTCCTGCCTCCTTGACTGAAAAGGTATCGAGCACATGCGGATTCAACGTCGGGGCGCTCTTGTGCCGGGTACAAGCTGGATCTCCACGGTAGGCTCCGGTGTGGACCAGGGGCCGGGCGTCCACGCCGGCGTCGGGCGGGCCGGCGGCTCAGCGGTGGAAGTCGGCCAGGGCGAGATCGGCGTCCAGCCGGGTGTGGGTTGTGGCCCGGGGCCGTGCCGGCGCGTGGGCGTTGGCCACGGCGTCATCGTCGGTTCAAGCGTAGGACCGGGTATGCGCGTCGGCCAGGGCGAGATGGCCGGCGTCGGGGTCCAGGGCTCCCTTGTCGGCCTGGTCGGCCAGGGCATCACCGTCGGCCCCGGTACAGGGGTGCCGGTCGGGTACGGCTGTCTGGTCCACGATGCGGTCGGCGGTTCACCGCCTGTGGGCGTCGGGAACGGTCCTTCCGGCCGCCGGCGGGTCCGCGTGGGCACGGCGCTAGGAGTGACGCTGGGGGATGGCGTTGGGCGAATTTCCGGGGTACGTCTGGGCCCCTGGGCCTCTCCGGGACGCGATGGTGCCACCGCCGGCGGAGCTGTTGGCTGGACAGATGGCTCATGCCCGTCCTCTTCCGCTGCCGAGGTATCCCGCGCCGGCATTACCCTCACCGGCGCGCCGCGCATCAGCACAGCCTCACCCCCGGCATATACCTCTGCCCCATCCACATCCCCCACGACTTGCACCACGCCTTCCATCACCTGCACCCGTACCCGTTCCTGATCCTGCACCTCCACCCGGAAGCGGGTCCCGCGCACGATGATACTGCCGGCTGGGACGCGCACCTGGAACTCCGCCCAAGGAGCGGCGGCCGGCTGGACGACATACTCGGCACTGCCGGCGTCCTGCTCAATCACCACCTGCCGCCCCGCCGGCAGAAGCGGCCGGCGCTGGAGATGGGCCAGCTTCAGCTCCGCGCCGGCGTCCACCTTGATGAAGCTACCATCGAAGAGGGAGACCTGGGCGCTCCCCTGAGCGACGCGCAGGCGACTGCCGGCCGGCAGGGTTTCCGCCGGCGGAAGCGCCCGCCACGGCATGGATTCCTGGCTTTTCACCTCCACCAATGCCACTGCGCCTTCGGCCACTGCCGGCGCCACGACCGCCGAGCCCTCTTTCCCCAGCGCATTCACCCACACGACCGCCGAGATGACCAGCACCATCACCGCCGCCAGCGCCGCCCAGGCCCGCGTTCCGACGGTCAAACGGGATATCAGGTTATGGGCGCGTGCTGGCCGCCGATCATACAGCGCCTGGACGCGCTGTACGAGCTCGGCCGGCGGCTCTGGAAGCGGCTCCGCTCGCGCCGCCCGAAGGAACCGCCGCAGCCAGGCCAGCTCTGCACTGCACCGCGCGCACCCTGCCACATGGCGTTCCACCTGCTGACGTGCTTCAGGCGTCAGCCGGCCTTCCAGCCAGTCCGCCAACAGTTCCAGCGTTACCGGATGCGCGCTCATCCTAACACCCCCATTCGCTTCAACACCTGCCGCAGTTTCTCCAAACACCTCGCCCGGGTGGGACCGATACTGCCCGGCGGCATCTTCATCTGCCGGCTGATCTCCTCGTAGGATGGCTGAGACTGGTCAAAGTAGAGCATCCACAACAGTTGCCGACAGCGTTCCCCGATCTGCTCCAGGGCCTCCCGCACCATGACCTGGTCCAGCCACAGCTCTTCATCAGGATGCGTCTCCAGCAGATGCACGGCCGGGTTATCATCCACAGTCCTCTCTTCCGCCGGCCGCTTGCGCAGGGCTTTCCAGGACTCCCGCTTGGCGGTGGTGATCAGCCACTTCCCCAACGCCTGCGGTTCCCGCAGTTCGTCCAGGTGCTCGAACAGCCGCAGGAAGACGACCTGGAAGACATCGGCCGCCTCGTCAGGGTTCAGGCCGGCGCGCAGAGGAATGGCATAGACCAGGCGCTGATAGCGTTCCACCAGCGCGTCCCATGCCCAGCGCTGACCATTT
>JACIWP010000376.1 GCA_014360855.1 Anaerolineae bacterium | reverse complement strand
CGGCCGGCCCATTTCCCAGCTCAGTGGGGGCCAGCGCACGCGTGCCCTGCTGGCCCGCTATCTGCTGGAAGAACCGGATCTGCTCCTGCTGGACGAGCCGACCAACCATCTGGACCTGGCCGGCGTGGAATGGCTCGAGGATCACCTCCAGCAGTGGAAGGGCAGTCTCATCATCGTCGCCCATGACCGGCACCTGCTGGACCGGCTGGCCACGCGCATATGGGAGCTGTCCTTCGGCCGGCTGGAGGCCTACGACGGCAGTTACTCGCGCTATATGGTCCAGCGCGCGGAGCGCCTGGCCCGCCGGCAGGCGGAGTTTGAGGCCCAGCAGGAACTGATTGCCCGCACCCAGGCTTTCATCCAGCGCTATAAGGCCGGCCAGCGCGCCCGCGAGGCACGCGGCCGCCTGCGCCGGCTGGAGCGGCTCGAACGGGTGGACGCGCCGGCGGAACTTCGACGGCTTCATCTCCCCCTGCATACCGAACTGCGGAGCGGCGATATTGTCCTGCAGTTGCGCGACCTGCGGGTGGGGTTTGCCGGCCCGCCGCGCACCGAATTACTGCGCTGTCCGGACGTGGTGGTCCAGCGCGGAGAGCGAGTGGCCATCCTGGGCCCTAACGGCGCCGGCAAGACGACCCTGGTGCGCACCATCGTCGGGGAGCATCCCCCACTGGCCGGCGAGGTGCTCATCGGGGCCAATGTGCGCATCGGGTACCTGGCCCAGGCGCATGCCGACCTGAACCCGGAGCGCACCCTGCTGGAAGAGCTTTTCTCCACCGCCGATATCACGATACAACGGGCGCGGGACCTGCTGGGGCAGATGCTCTTCTCCGGTGACGAGGTGTACAAACGCGTGGGACAACTCAGCGGCGGGGAGCGGAGCCGTGTGGCCTTGGCCAAGCTCATGCTGGCCGGCGCCAACCTGCTGGTGCTGGACGAGCCGACCAATCACCTCGACCTGGACGCCCAGGAGCAGTTGGAGCAGGCGCTGGAGAATTTTCCCGGCACCCTCCTGCTGGTGACCCATGACCGCGCCCTGGTGGACAACCTGGCCACGCAGGTCTGGGTGATCCAGGACCATACCCTGCAGGTGTTCCAGGGCACATACAGCGAGTATCTGGAGAGCCGGCAGACACACCAGCTCCAGCAAACCCCCGCCGGCAAGGAGCCGGCCACCCGTCAGCGCCAGGCTGAGCGGGAGGCTCAGCGCCGCGCCCAGCGCCGACAGCAGTTGGAGGCCCGCCGGCGCCAGGAGCGTGCCAGCGCGCTGGAGGCTGAGGCCCATGCCCTGGAGGAGCGCATCCATCTTCTGGAAAAACGTTTGGAGACAGCCAGCCTGGCCGGCGCGGTGGAGGAGCTGTACCGCCTTGGGCAGGAATATGAGGAGCTGAAAGCGCGCCTTGACCAGGTGCTGGAAGAATGGGCAGAGCTGGCATGAGCTACGTCATCGGATTGACCGGCAACATGGGCACGGGCAAAAGCACCGTCCTGCAGATCCTGCGGGAGCTTGGGGCGCAGGTCATCGACGCGGATGCCGTCACGCGCCAGGTGATGCGGCGCGGAGAGCCAGCCTTTGATGCCATCGTGGCGGAGTTCGGGCCAGAGGTGGTAGGGCCGGACGGGGAGCTGGATCGCGCCGCGCTGGCACGGCAGGTCTTTTCCGACCCGGCCGCCCTGCGCCGGCTGGAGGCGATCGTTCATCCGGCCACGATAGCACGGGTGCGGGAGGAGATCGCCCGGGCCACTGCGCCGGTGGTGGTCGTGGAGGCCATCAAACTGCTGGAGGCCGGCATGGCGCGCGAGCTGTGCGATGCCGTCTGGGTGGTGGATGCGCCGGAGGAGGTATGCATCGCGCGCCTGGCCGCCGGCCGCGGCATCAGCCCCGAGGAAGCGCGCCGCCGGCTGGCCGCACAGACCCCGCAGGCGGAGAAACGCGCCGCCGCCGATGTGGTGATCGACAATTCCGGCGATCTGGCGGAGACCCGCCGGCAGGTGCTCGAGGCCTGGCAGGCCCTGCCGGTCTGGGGGCGCGCCGGCAGGCATCAGGGGAGCAAGGAGACGATGCGCATGGTGCTGGAACAGTTGCGCCGCTTTTGGGAGCGGCATCCCCGTTTATCGTCCTGGGTCCTGCTATCGGCCGGCATGCTGGCCGTGTTCTTCTGGGCGGCGCGGGATGTGTCAGCAACGCCGGCCCAGTGGCTGGTGATGGCGGCCTCTACCGTTCTGCTGGCCGGCGCCTGCGTCTGGATCATTTATTGGGAATAGGGGGAAATTACGGCTTCAGCCAGAAGACGCCGGGCGCACGAGGGACCTGGCCGGC
>JACIWP010000375.1 GCA_014360855.1 Anaerolineae bacterium | reverse complement strand
CATGAAGGGCTACTTCGAAAGCATTCCCCGAGAATTGGAGGAGGCCGCGGCTATTGACGGGGCGACGCCTTTCCACACCTTCTTGCGCATCGTGGTACCGATTTCCGCGCCGGGCCTCACCGCCACCTTCCTGATCAACTTCGTCTACAACTGGAACAACTTCATCACGCCATTGATCCTGATATCCAAGACCATCATGAAGACGGCCACGGTGGGCCTGTTTGATTTCCAGCATGCGCTGGAGGGGAATCAGGACGAACTGCTGGCGGCCGCCTGCGTGGTCATCATGGTGCCGGCGATTGCCCTCTTCGTCACCCTACGCCGCTACTTCCTCCAGGGCATGATTGAAGGGGCTGTGAAAGGATAGCCCATCCCCTTTGCGCGAAAGGGAGCGGTGCGGGGATCCTGCACCGCTCCCTTTCACTTTCTATGCCATCCGCCGGCCCTGCACTTATACCCGCGCCACCCGCACCAAGACCAGCGCGGCCAGCGCCAATCCGATGCCCCACAACAGGTCCACCTGGCCGATGGACAGCACGCGCCAGCCGGACAGCGCGCCGGCCGCCTGGCCGGCCAGAAAGCCCAGCACGCCGGCCACCCAATAGGCCGCCAGCTCACGCCAGGTGCGGCCCTGCCAGAGGAAGAAGACCGCCGCGCAGATAGTTCCCAACAGTACGGATAAGACCCACGCCGGCATCTGAAACATTGCCCTCATCTCCCCTGATTGGCCTGAAAGAGAAAGCGCGCGGAGCGCAGGATACCGCCGCCCAGCACTTCCTCGCCGGCATAAAACACCACGCCCTGCCCCGGCGTGATGTCGCGCAAAGGACGGGCGAAATGCACTTCGGCGGTATCCGTGCCGGTGGGAATGACCGTTGCCTCGACCTCCTCCGCTTGATAGCGGATTTTGGCGGTGCAGGTGAAGGGGCCGGCCGGCGTCTCGCCGGAGACATAGCGGACACCTTCCAACTCAGCGGCCTCGCCTCCCAACTGGCTCGCCGGCCCCACAATCAGGGCGTTCCGCTCCACATCAATATCCAGCACGTACAGCGGTTCCGGCGCGGCAATGCCCAGCCCTTTGCGCTGACCGATGGTATAGCCGGCCAGGCCCTTATGCCGGCCGATCTCCCGCCCCTGCACATCGAATATCGGCCCCGGTTCCAGCCGCTCCGGCGCCAGCCGGCGCAGGAAGGAACGGTAGTCGCGCTCCTTCAGGAAGCAGATTTCCTGGCTCTCCTCCTGGGTTGCCGCCGGCAGGCCGCGCTCGGCGGCCAGCCGGCGCACCGCGGCCTTGGTCAGCTCGCCCAATGGGAAGCAGACCTGTGCCAGCACATCCTGTCCCAGCATGTAGAGCATATAGGATTGGTCCTTGCGGCGGTCCCTGCCGCGCAGAAGATGCCAGCGGCCGTCATAGAAGGCGATGCGCACGTAGTGGCCGGTGGCCAGGTGGCTGGCACCGAGCCGGCGCGCTTCCTCCAGGAGCAGGCCGAACTTCATGCGCTGGTTGCACATCAGGCAGGGGTTCGGGGTGCGGCCGCGGGTGTATTCCGCAACCAGGTACTCCACCACCTGTTGGCGGAACGGCTCCCGCAGGTCCACCAGATGCCAGGGGATCCCCAGCGCCTCCGCGGCCTGCCGTGCCCGCTGAACCGCCGGCGGCTCGGCCGGCAAGGCACCAAGCAGGTCCTCCTCGGTCCAGATGCGCATGGTAATGCCGAAGACGCGGTAGCCGCGCTCCAGCAGGAGCAGGGCGGCGGTGGAGCTGTCCACCCCACCGCTCATGGCCACGGCGACGACGGAGCCGGCAGGAGGCCATGCGTTGTCCATGGGGGTCAGGCTTCCTCAGCAGAGGTGTCCTCGGGCGGGGGAGCCAGGTCCTCCAACTGCACGCCGGCCGGCAGAAGCTCCGGGTGCTTGCTGAAATAGTCATGCAGGGCGGCACGCAATGCATCCACCGCCAGGTTGGAACAGTGCATCTTATGAGCCGGCAGTCCCCCCAAGGCATCAGCGACATCCTTGCGCGTCAGGCGCAGGACATCCTCGATGGACTTGCCCTTGACCATCTCGGTGGCCATGGAGCTGGTGGCGATGGCGGCGCCACAGCCGAAGGTGCGGAACTTCACATCGGCGATGCGGCCATCCTCCACCTTGATGAATATCTCCATCATATCGCCGCAGACGGGATTGCCCACCCGCCCCACGCCGTCGGCGTCCTCGATCACGCCCACGTTGCGGGGGTTGGTGAAGTGTTCGATCACCAGGTCCGAATACATGGATTCCTCCGTTCATGCGCCGGCCGGCTTCAGCGAAAGCCGAAAACCTTATGACCGGTGT
>JACIWP010000374.1 GCA_014360855.1 Anaerolineae bacterium | reverse complement strand
CCTGATCGCCTTCGACAAGGATGGGACACTGGTTGACCTGCACAGTCAGTGGGTCCCATGGACGATGCATTTGCTGGAGAGGCTGGAGGAGCAGATGCCCGGGCACCATGCGCTGGTGGAGCATGTTGCCGCCAGCCTGGGGTTCGACATGCGGGAGAGGCGCATCCTGCCCGACAGCCCACTGGCCACAGCCAGCCGGCGGGAACTGTTCGTGGTCATCGCCACGGCCCTGTATCAGCGCGGCATCCCCTGGGTCACAGCCTGGGATGTCAGCCATACGCTGGAAGAGGGATTTGAAGAGCGGCAGTGGGTGCGGCCGCGTGGCGACGTGCGGGGACTGCTGGAGCGTCTGCGTCGCAAAGGGATTCACACGGCCGTCGTGACCACTGACCGGCGCGCCAATACCCAGGCAGTGCTGGCATCCTTGGGCGTCGAGGAATTGGTGGATTATCTGGTATGCGCGGATGATGGCTTTGCGATCAAGCCGGCGCCGGACATGCTGGTGGAGGCCATGCGCTGTGCCGGCGTCCGCCCAGAAGAGACGGTCATGGTAGGAGATACCATGTACGATATGCTGATGGCGGAGCGGGCCGGCGTACGGGCGCGCATAGGCATCGTCAACGGCGGCGGCTCCGAGGAGATGCTCCGCCAGTACACCATGGCCATCATCCGGTCCTTGGACGAAGTCGAAGTGTGCTAGCATTTCCCGAAGGAGGGGAAACATGGCCCCAGGGAACGGCGATTCCAATCCAGCGGTGGGCGTGGTCAGGCCGAGCATCGCTGTGCGTCTGTGGTATTGGGTTCGTTCTCAGCGCCTGCAAGAGGTGCTCACGGGTTTCGCGTTTGTCGCGCCGGCGTTCCTCTCGCTCGGTGTCTGGTGGTGGTATCCCCTGTTCTACTCCCTTTATCTCAGCTTTATGGAATGGGACTTCATCCGCCCGGTCAAGAAGTTCGTCGGGCTGGCCAATTACACGAAGATGTTCTCCCATGCCGAATTTGGCAGGGTGCTATGGAACACGACCTACTTCAGTGTGGCGACGACCGTGCTGAGCTTGTTCGGGGGGCTGGTGCTGGCGCTGATCCTGTACCAGAAAATACGCGGCACCAGTTTCTACCGCGCCCTGATCTTCTCCCCCTGGGTGACCCCGACGGTGGCCGCCGCGCTGGTCTGGCTGTGGATTTACAACCGCGACATGGGCATTCTCAACAATGTATTATCCCTGTTCGGGGTGCCGCGCATTGACTGGATCGGCAGTGGGCGGGGGGCGCTACGGCTGTGGGCGATGCCGTCCCTTATCATTTTCACCGTTTGGAAGACCATGGGGTACAACATGGTCTACTTCATGGCCGGCCTCACCACCATCCCATCCGAGTTGTATGAAGCGGCGGAGATTGACGGCGCCGGCACATGGGACAAACTGCGTCATATTACCCTGCCCCTGCTTTCTCCCATGACCTTCTTCTTGCTGGTGATTTCGCTCATCACCACCTTCAACGCCTTTGACCAAATCCGTGTCATGACGCGCGGTGGTCCGGGGGACGCCACCCGCACGATGGTCTATTACATGTATCAGAACGGGTTCGAATCCTTCAAGGTCGGCTACGGCTCGGCAGTGGCAGTGGTGATATTTATCATTCTCTTCACGCTGACCATCCTGCAGTTCCGCCTGGCACGCAAGTGGGTGCATTACGCCTGACCATTAGGGAGCGAGGGATATTCCATGACGACGGAGACCGCAGTTACCGCTGTCAGTTACAAAAAGGGGTTGGACAGGCTGAAACATCTCGCCGGCCGGGCCGTGATGCATCTGGTGCTGATCATCTCTTCGATCTTGGTGGCGTTCCCGTTCATCTGGATGGTGACGCGCTCGCTGATGACGGCGGAGGAGCTGAAGCGCTCGCGCTTCACGCTGATTCCCAGCACCATCCAGTGGAGCAATTACCTGGAGTTTTGGCATGCGGAACCGCTGTTCCCGCGCTATTTCCTGAACAGCGCCATCATGGCGTTTGGTGTGCTCATCCTTCAGCTTATTGTGGCGATGTTGGCGGCGTATGCCTTTACCTTCGTCAACTTCCCGGGGCGCAACGTGCTCTTCTTCGTGGCGATTTCGACATTGATGATCCCGGTGGTCATCACCTACATCCCCAGTTATATCATCCTGTCCAGCATGCCGATGTGGCTGAGGGTGTGCTGGTCCATCCTGCTGGGGATCGCCGGCATGGTGGCCATCTGGCTCATCCTGCGCTTCCTCGACACGATTTTCAGCGGACTGGCCGGCCGGGAGCGGCCGTGGGTTGCTGTCCTCTGGCGCGTCGTGCTGGTGGTCGGTGTCGGGGCAGTG
>JACIWP010000373.1 GCA_014360855.1 Anaerolineae bacterium | reverse complement strand
GATGAAGTCCAGGATGCCGTGTTTGGCCGGCCAACAGCCGGTCAGCAGGGAGGTCCAGGCCACCGGCGAGACGGGTGGGTAAGTGGTGATCATGGGCGCGAAGAAGCCGCGCGCCATCAGCCGGCGGAAGTGCGGCAGTTGCCCCTCTTCCACAAGATGGATGAGGATATACGGGTCCAGCCCATCAGCGGCCAGCATACACACCCGCGGCTTAGACATGGCTAACACCTGCGGCAAATTTCCAAATTTTCATTCCCGCGCCACCTATGGTACAATAAAGTAAGTTTCCGTGCAATGAAACCGGAAGGAGAGCGGAGGAATGCCCGAGAAGATCGCCGTTTTCACCGCTTGGCCGTACGTCAACGGCAATTTACATATCGGACATCTCGCCGGCGCATATATCCCGGCGGACATCTTCGTGCGCTACCAGCGCATGCGCGGCCGCGACGCAGTACTGCTCTCCGGCAGTGACACCCACGGCACGCCAGTCGAACTGCGCGCCGAGCGCGAGGGTGTCAGCCCGCGCGTCATCGTGGACCGCTACCACAACCTGGACCTGGAAGCCTACATCCGCATGGGTGTCTCCTACGACCTGTACACGGAGACCGATACCGAGAACCACTGGCGCGTGGCCCAGCAGATGTTCCTGCGCCTGCTGGAGCGGGGCTATTTATACCGCGATACCATGCAGGGCTTCTACTGCGAGCACTGCAAGCGCTTCCTGGCCGACCGCTACGTGGAAGGCACCTGCCCGCACTGCGGCTACGACAGCGCCCGCGGCGACCAGTGCGACAACTGCGGCCGGCTCCTGGACGCCCTGGAGCTGATCGCGCCGCGCTGTAAGATCTGCGGCTCGACGCCGGTGGTGCGCTCCACCGAGCACTTCTTCCTGGACCTGGAGAAGCTGACGCCGGCCCTGCGGGAATGGCTGGAGGATGACAAGGAGCACTGGCGTCCCAATGTCCTGAATGTCTCGCGCAACATGGTGCGCAGTGGGGAACTGCGCGGCCGGCCGGTGACCCGCGATATCGGCTGGGGCATCCCCGTGCCGGTGCCCGGCTTCGAGAACAAGACCATCTACGTCTGGATGGAGGCGGTCACCGGCTACCTTTCCGTCACCGTGGAGCTGGCGCAGATCGAGGGGGACCCCGAAGGGTGGCGCCGGTGGTGGACGCCCGATGTGCGCTCCTATTACTTCATCGGCAAGGACAACATCACTTTCCATACCATCATCTGGCCGGGCATGCTCATCGGGCACGGCGATCTGGTCCTGCCGTACGATGTGCCGGCCAACGAGTACCTGATGGTCGGCGGCCGGCAGTTGTCCAAAAGCCGCAACTGGGTCATCGAGGCGCTGGATTACCTCCAGCGCTATGACCCGGACCCCCTGCGCTACATGCTGGCCATCAACAACCCGGAGAAATCGGACTCCAACTTCACCTGGGAGGAGTTCGTCCGGCGCAACAACGACGAGCTGGTGGCGACCTGGGGCAATCTGGTGAACCGCGTACTGACCTTTGTCTACCGCAAGTTCGATGGGAAGGTGCCGGCGCCCGGCCCCATGGATTCCCAGGACGAGGCACTGCTGAACCAGATTCGCGCCGGCTTCGAGCCGATCGGCCAGCTCATCGAGGAGTGCAAGTTCAAGGCGGCCCTGACCGAGATCATGACCCTGGCGCAGAACGCCAACCGCTACCTGAACGAGAAGGAGCCCTGGGCGCAGATCGAGAGCGACCCGCAGGCGGCCGCTACAACCCTGTACGTGTGCCTGCAGGGCATCACCTGGCTGCGCACCATGCTGACGCCCTTCCTGCCCTTCACCTGCCAGCAGTTGCACGAAATGCTGGGCTTTGACGGCAGTCTGATCGGCCGCATCTATATCGAGGAGCGGCAGGAGAGCAAGCGTTCGCACCGCGTCCTGCGCTACGACAAGAGCGACCTGGTGGGCAAATGGGAGCCGGAGCGGCTGGAGCCGGGCCAGCAACTGCGCAAGCCCAAGCCCCTCTTCCGCAAGCTGGATGAGAGCGTGGCGGAGGAAGAGACGCGCCGCATGTTGGAATCCGCCGGCCTCGCCTGACGCGCTTCCGGGAGGCATCATTGTCCATCCGCGCCTGGCCGCACTGGGCCATCCTGCTCATACTAGCCGGCTACCTGGTGGCGGCCATCGCCTATGCCATCTGGACGCCGGCCTGGCAGGTGCCGGACGAGCCGGCCCATTATAACTACGCCCGCTACTTGGCGGAACACGGGCGCTTCCCGGTGCTCCAGGCCGGCGATTATCCCCACGCCTACCTGGAGGAGATCAAGGCGCGGCGCTTTCCTCCCGATATGTCCATTGACCCCATCCGCTATGAG
>JACIWP010000372.1 GCA_014360855.1 Anaerolineae bacterium | reverse complement strand
AACGGTGGGGCCTCCTGGGATCGGCTGAACAACTCGGAGCGTGTGGTGATCCAGAACCCGGCCGCCGGCACCTATCAGATCACCGTGCGCGGCTATAATGTGCCGAGCGGCCCCCAGCCCTTTGCCCTGGTGGTGCGCTCCCCCTACCTGACGACGTCGGTCACTACCCCAACTCCTACGTCCACTCCCACTTCGACGAGCACACCTACGCGCACGCCCACCACTCAGATTACCGGCACGCCGACCCGCACTCCCACCCGCACCAGCACGCCGGCCACGCCCTTCCACCGTCGCGCCGTCCTGCCGCTGATCCTGCGGCCTGCGCCGGCCACTCCCACGCCGACCCCCACCCGCACCTCCACGCCGACGCCCACCGCGACGCCAGGGATGACCACCGTCACCCTCACTCCTATCGCGGACGCCTGCGTGCTGGAGGGATATCCCACACTGAACTTCGGCGATGCGGCGGATATGTGGGTCGGTTACGACGATTACCTGAACCCGGACGGCAAGATCGCCCGCTCCATGGTGAAATTCAACATCGCCGGCATCCCCGCCGGCGCCACCATCCACAGCGCCAAACTGCGCATCTATCTCATCGATTCCTGGGAATTCCCGGGCTACCTCGACCGCGTGGTAGCGTACCAGGCGGCAGGCAACTGGACCGAAGCGGGCGTCACCTGGAACAACAAGCCGGCCATGGGGACCTCCTACGGCTATGTTGACGTGCCGCCCCACAGCGATCCGGGAGGCTGGTACGAGCTGGATGTCACCGCCCTGGTGCGGGGTTGGCTCAATGGGAGCATTCCCAACCAGGGTATCCTCATTCGTGGGGATGAGACCTCTGGTTACTATTCGTCCTGGCGGTCCTTCAGCACGCGGGAAGGGCCTTTCCCACCGCGATTGGTGGTCCGCTATACCTCGAGCACGCTGGAAGCCCCGGCAGTGGAGGCGCCCGCGCCAGCGGCCGGCGTCCGGAAGTATATCCTGCGGGAGCTTGTCCCCGGCGAGGGGCGGGCAGAAGGTGATGGTCGCGTGCTGGGGTATCCCGGCCGGTAATCCTCCCGGCCAGTGAAGAAAACAGCAGGGGGAAGGCGAATCTCGCCTTCCCCCTGTGCGTTTGTCGGAGCGGTTAATGGCCGTTCAGGCTCAGGTCCAGGAGCAGGCCGGCCAGCAGTGCGGCCCGCTGAGGAAGGCTGTCCAGCGCCACGCGCTCGTCAAGGGCATGGGCGCCGGCGCCCTCCGGCCCCAGACCGTCCAACGTCGGGATCCCCAGCGCGGCGGTGAAGTTCCCGTCGCTCCCGCCGCCGGAGCTTCCCCGCTCCAGATGCATATTCAGGTGCTCTCCCACCACACGCGCCCGATGGAACAGCGCCAGGCAGGTGGGGTCCGCTTCCCAGGCCGGCCGGGTGACGGCACCCTCGACGACCACGCTGGCCTGCGGATGATAGGGGGACAGCCCGCGGAGGAGCGGCACCAGCCGTTCCTCTTCCGCGCGGGTGGGCACCCGCAGGTCCACCTCTGCGACGGCCTCCGCCGGCACCACATTCGGGCGGATGCCGCCCTGCACCACGCCGACGGTCACCGTCACGCCCTTTTCCAGGTCGTTCAGGGATTGGAGATACAGGATGTGCTGGGCCAGCTCAGCGATAGCGCTGACGCCCTTCTCCGGCTCGCGGCCGGCATGTGCGGCCCTGCCCTGCACGCGCACCTGGAAGCGCCCCACACCTTTGCGCCCGACGGTGAGCATGCCCGGCTCGAGCGCCGGCTCCATCACCAGCACATAACTGCTCTGGCGGGCCTGTGACTCGATCAAGCCGCGCGAGGAGGCACTGCCCCGCTCCTCGTCGGAGTTGACCAGCAGGACCACGTCGCGAGCCAGCGGCAGGTCGAATTCGCGCAGGACCTCCATGGCATGCACGGCGATGACCAGGCCGGCCTTCATGTCAAAGGCGCCCGGGCCGTAGAGATAGCCGTCCTCTATGCGTACGGGCCGGCGCGCCAGTTCGCCCGCCGGCCAGACGGTGTCAATGTGCCCCAGCAGGAGCACGGGTTGGCGCTGGCCGGTGCCGGCCCACACCGCCCGCAGATGGTCGCCTGCTCGTTCCTGCGGCAGGCGTTCCACAGAAGCGCCGGCCTGCGCCAGCCGCTCCGCCAATACTGTCTGGGCGCGGTCCACCAGCCCCTTGTCATCGGTGGGAGATTCTTGTTCCACCAGTGTTCGCAGGTCATCCAGCATAGCCGGCAGTCGTTCCCGCATGGCCTCGTGGATGGCCGGCAGTATCGAGATCATCATCTGTGCACGCCTCCTGGCATGGTTCGCTTCGTTTCCGCAAGCAATATGTACAGACGAACCAATAATATATCACGGATACCGTCGGGCAACAAATTCG
>JACIWP010000371.1 GCA_014360855.1 Anaerolineae bacterium | reverse complement strand
AATCGCCGGTGCGCTCGCTGTGGAAGGCCACCAGGCCGGCGGGTACCGCCGGCGTCGGCGTCGGGGTCGGGCGCGGCGTATGGGTGGCGGAAGCGGCCGCCGCTGAGCGCGTCGGCGTCTGCGCCGCCGGACGCACGGCGCCCCGTCTTTCGGCAGTATAGACCAGGGCAATGGATACGAGCCATAATACCAGCCACACCGCGGCGAAGAGCGCCCTACGCCGCGCCGGCGAACGGCTGAACAGCGCCCCCGCCAGCGCGCTCAAACCCACCAGAAAGCACAGGCCGGCGATCAAGTAATATACCATCGCAAATCCCCCATCAGATGATGAAATGGACGTGAGGCCATTATACCCCATTCATGTCGCCGCGCCAAAGTGAAAAGGCCTCCTGCTGGCCGGCAGGAGGCCTGGGAAGCACTGACAAGAGATATCAGGATAACAGCGGGGCCATCAGCGAGGCTAATGCTTCTTCCGTCACCACCTCGGACTCCGCGGCGGTGCGCCATTTGGCCTCAATGCCGCCGGCCTCCAGCGCGCGAGGGCTGACCGTGAGCCGGAGCGGCGCGCCCAGCAGATCGGCATCCTTGAACGCCACGCCTGGGCGTTCGTCCCGGTCATCGAAGAGGACGTACAGGCCGGCCTGCCGCAGACGCTCATACACGCGCTCCGCCGTCTGCGCGACCTCCGGCACATCCAGCTTGATCGCGACCAGATGCACCTGCACCGGCGCCACAGGGGCCGGCCAGCGCAGGCCGTTCTCATCCCGATGCACCTCGGCCAATGCCCCCCAGAGGCGGTCCAGGTCGAAGACCATGCTCAGCATCACCAGGGGCTGGGATTGGCCGGCTGGGTCCAGATAATGGGCATCAGAGATGCCGGCCTCATCGGCCGTCTGCACCGCCACCTCCCCTAGGGCGAATCCATGCGCCTCTTCCAGCGCTTCCCCGCACCCGGGACAGGGGTCGCCGGCCCGCACAGCCCGCAGGTCCACCACCTGATGCACGCTGAAGTCCCGGCCGGCGTTGACGTTGCGGATATGGAACGGTTCCTTGTTCGCGCCGGCGACCAGGTTGCGCGCCGCCATCACCGACGGATCGGCCAGCACCTGCACCCGCTTGAGGCCGATGGGCGAGCCGTAGCCGGGCACGGAGCCAACCCAGCGCACCTCGCTGTCCGTGCTGAGCCGGAAAGGCTTGTTCCCCAAAGCCCTGGCCAGCTTCTGCTCGTCAATGTTCAGGTCGCCGCGGATCACCGCACAGACCACTTGGTCCTCCTGTTCCACGGTGTAGAAGACGACCTTCATGGTCTGCGCCGGCGAGATGCCCAGGTACTCCGCCAGCGCGGCGATGGTGGTGCAGTCCGGCGTTTCCACTTCCTCCATGGGAAGCATCGGGGAAGCGTCCTCGGGCGGAGGTGGCGCTTCGGTGGCCGCCGGCAAACCGGCATACCCACAGCGCGCACAGCGGAAAAAGGCTGTTTCGCCGTCGGGATGTTCCCACAGCCAGGCGACAGCCCCCCGGGGGCCGGCCGCAACGGCGGCGAGGGGAAGCTCCAGGCGGCTCCACAGCGCACCGTAGGCCCTGGCGAGGGCATCCTGGCCGGCCAGCGCCTCATCCAGCGACGCATACAGCCCGAACAGCTCCAGCCGGCGGCTCAGCGCGCCGCCCAGCAGGCCGGCGCGGGTATTGACATGGGCGGACATATGGGGCTGTACCGCGTACCAGAGCTGAGGAAGCTGGCGGTAGGAACGCAGTTCACGCGACGCCAGGTCCCAGGCGGCCCAGCCGGCCGGCTCGCCGCAGCGCCACCGCGCGCCCCTGCCGCTCTCAGATTCTGGCGGCCGCGCCCAGGGAAAAGTGACCGGCTGTGCGCCGGCATCCTGGGCCACCTGCGCAGTGCAAGCCAGCAGTCGCTCCCATCCCTGCTGGCCGAGCGGAAGAAGCGTCCAGACGGTGGGCGCCGGCGAACGGAGCAGGCCGGCGCGCAGTAACAACTGCTGGCCGGGGAGGTCAACCCCCGCCGGCGCTTGTCGAAGCGTGTTCCAGAAGAGTTTTGTCGCTCGCATGCCGCCAATATATCAGATGACGACGGGACTGTCAAACACCCCGCCCCAGGGCATAAGTTTTAACATTCGCGAGCCCGTCACATAGTTGACGATGCCCATGGATTGTGTTAGAATGAAGGCGAATTATAGTAAAGTCTGGGCCGGCGACAAGGCGGCCCGTATTCCCACCGCGAGAAGGGATGAGATGACAATAGCCCTGTATCCCGGCACGTTTGACCCGATTCACTACGGCCACATCGACATTGCCCGGCGGGCGGCTGGCATCTTCGATCAAGTGGTGGTGGCAGTCTACGACAAGCCCCAGAAGAACCTGTTGTTCAGCACCGAGGAACGCCTGCGCATGGT
>JACIWP010000370.1 GCA_014360855.1 Anaerolineae bacterium | reverse complement strand
CACGAATGGTGCTCACCCCATGCCTCCTCGCGTATGGAGTTTCGCCGGCGCCTGCCCGTAAGCCGCTTCCCGTGGTGGACCGGCCAGATCCTGCGGCTTCATTCCGTCCTGCTGGAAAGCGCCGAGGACCTGCCGCCCGAGGCGGAATCAGAGCGCACATTCTTCGAACAGCAACAGCTTCGGGCCTTTCTGTCCGTCCCCATGAGCGCCGGCCAGCGCGCCATGGGGGTCATCATCCTGGAATACCTGCGCCCGGAGGCGGAACGGCCCTCCGAGGACCTCATCGCCTTGCTCCGCATCATCGGGGACATCTTCGCCAACGCCATCCAGCGGCGTAAGGCGGAGGAGGAACTGCGCGCTGCCAAGGAGGCCGCCGAGGCCGCCAGCCGGGCCAAAAGCGCCTTCCTCGCTAACGTCAGCCATGAACTGCGCACCCCCATGAACGCCATCCTGGGCCTGACCGAGCTGACGCTGGACACCCCTCTACAAGCCGAACAGCGGGAATATTTGGAAATGGTGCACAGCTCAGCCGAATCCCTGCTGGCCCTGCTGAACGACCTGCTGGACCTGTCGAAGATTGAGGCCGGCCGGCTCGAGCTGGAACGGGCGGCTTTCGATCCGCGGCAGATCGTGCGCGAAGTGGCGGAAATGATGCGCCAGCGCGCCGAGCGCAAGGGTCTGGCGCTTCATCTCGAACTTGACCCCGACCTGCCGGCCGGCCTGATCGGCGACCCGGTGCGCTTCCGACAGATATGGGTCAACCTGGTGGACAACGCCATCAAGTTCACCCAGCAAGGCGCGGTCACCTTGAAGGCCCTGGTGCTGGAAAATGCAAGCGATTCCGTCACCCTCTGCGGAGTGGTCAGCGACACCGGCATCGGCATCCCTCCCGACAAGCAGGATATCATCTTTGAAAGCTTCTCCCAGGCGGATTCCAGCATGAGCCGGCAGTACGGCGGCACCGGCCTGGGATTGGCCATCTGCAAGCAGTTGGTCGAGATGATGGGCGGCCGCATTGAGGTGGAGAGCGAGGTCGGACAGGGAAGCACCTTTATCTTCACGGTCCACCTGGAACGCGCGGAGGGACTGCCGGCGCCGGGCGCCGAAGAGCCGGCCCCCCTCGAAGCGCCAGCGGCGGCCGGCGCCCATATCCTGCTGGTCGAGGACAACCCGGTGAACCGGCGCGTGGCAGAAGCACTGCTCACCCGCGCCGGCTGTCAGGTCCTGCCGGCGGAAAACGGCCGGCATGCCCTGGAAATACTCGAAACGCACCCGGAAATCGACCTGGTCCTGATGGACGTGCAGATGCCGGAGATGGACGGCTACCAGACCACTGCGGCGATACGCGCCGACCCCCGCTGGCGCGACCTCCCCATCATCGCCATGACCGCTCATGCCATGAGCGGAGACCGCGAGCGCTGTCTGGCCGCCGGCATGAACGACTATGTGGCCAAGCCCATCCGCCGGCAGGAGCTGTTGCGGGCCGTGGAATCGGCACTGCGCCGAACGCCCTCCGCGCCCGCACCGGCCCAGTCGCCGGCAGAGGAAGCGGCCCCGCCGGCCATCCTGGACATTGACGGCGTCATGCGCGATTGGGGCCTGGACCGCACGATGTATGCCGGCTACCTGCACATGTTTATGGAAGACCTGGAAGGCCATTTGGCCCGACTGCGGGAGGCGTTCGGTAATTCCGATCTGGAGGCACTGCGCACCACCGCGCACGCCCTGAAGGGGAGCGCCGCCACCGTGGGAGCGCTCCGCCTACAGCGATCCGCCGCCCGCCTGGAGGCCGCCGCCCGGGCGCAAGAGGCGGCGCACATCCCGCAGGCCCTGCAGGCCGTGCTGGACGAGGCACTTCTGCTCCAACAGTACGTGCGCGATAATGGGATCTAATCCGCCGGCAGGGTGCGGAACACCCAATCCCACAGCGGCGAACTGACCCCGAAGCGTTGGTCCGGCGTCTTGAAATGATGCCGCATGTGGTGCAGTTTCAGGAAGCGGAAATAGCCGCGCACCGGGAAGTGATGCGTGGCATAATGGATCATGTCGTACGAGATGTATCCCGCCACGAAGCCGGCAAAGACCGGCGCGAACCACGCGGACAGCCCCACCCCATAGAAAAACGCCCTGAACAGCAGATAGAACAGCACCGCCAGCGGGATGCTGACCGCCGGCGGCATCACCAGCCGCGTCTTCACCATCGGCTGGGCATGGTGCACGCCGTGGAAGAGGAAGGCGATCCGCTCCTGCCAGGGTGCTCTCGGATGAAAATGGAAGACGAAGCGGTGCAGGACATATTCCGTCAGCGTCCACAGGAAGATACCGAGCGCCAGCCCCGCCGGCACAGCCGCCGGCCTGTCCAAAATGCCGCGCACGAGAAAATACAGGAACACCGGCACCCAGATGACCAGCAC
>JACIWP010000369.1 GCA_014360855.1 Anaerolineae bacterium | reverse complement strand
TTTTCATCGTGAACGTCGACGCCCGTCCGTTCCAGGATTTCCAGGGTTGCGACATGGATTTTCTCACACTCTTGCCGGCCCATGCGGGCATAATGGGCACTCGTCATGCTCAAGCCATGCGTTTCGATCATCGTATCTCCCTCACGCGGGATAACTGGAACCCAAGCAAATGGATCTCATCACCAATTATTATACACCATTTCGTCCGCGTCTGGACAGAATGGTAGGGGCGGGACAGCCCCGCCCCTACCACCGCAGGCTGATCCCAGATTATGCTTCCTTCCAAGTCTCGTAGTAGACAGCGTACTCTTCCGGCGAAGGCGGCACATCGTGCACCTTCTTGCTGTGGATGGTCCACACGTTCATGAAGAACGGGGTGCAGATGGAGCCGCGTTCCTTCTGGATGGTCTCCAGCTTGCACATGATCTCGCGGCGTTTTTCCAGATCCAGCGTGCGGAGGGCTTCCTGGAGAAGCTGTTCGAACTCAGCGTCTACCCAGCGGCTCTCGTTCCAGGGCACGGGCTTGCCGTCGCGGCTGATGTAGGCCAGCGGCAAGGTCATGATAGCCAGCGGCCGGTGCGCCCACCAGGTGACGCTCATGTTCCACTCGGTCCAGCCATCCCAGAACTGGGACGCCGGCATGGTGTTGAGCGTGATGCGGAAGCCCGCCGGCGCCGCATCTTCCTTGAGCGCCTGGGCATAGGCCATGGTCTCGGGCCAATCGCTCACCACCGTCAGGGTCACATCCAGGCCATCGGGATAGCCGGCCTCTGCCAGGAGCGCCTTGGCCTTCTCGGGATCATAGGGGAAGGGATCCACCGGGCAGTACTCGGGATGGGCCGGCGCGACATGGCTGTCGTTGCCGATGGTGCCCTCGCCCATCAGTGCCAGCGCCAGGATCTTCTCGCGATTGTGGCAGTACTTGAGCGCCAGGCGCACGCGGTTGTCGGTCCAAGGCTCCTGGTCAACGCGCACGCGCAGGACACGCGTAGCCGAGGTCGGGGTCGAGATGATGACGAAGTTCGGGTCATCCCGGACACCCTGCCAGACGGTCACCGGCGGCTCGATCACGGTGTCCACCTCGCCGGTCTTGAGGGCGGACAGGCCGGCGGTCGGGTCCTCGCCCAACTGGACCATAATGATCTCGTCCAGATAGGGCAGGGGTTTGCCATCGGCGCCGTTGCGCCAGTACCCCTCGCGGCGCACCAGCCGGCAGCGTTCGCCCGGCACATACTCGGCCATGGTGAACGCACCGGTGCCGATGGGCTGGCGGGTGATGTCGCCCTCGAACTCCTTGGGCACGATCATGGCGCCGTAATGATACAGGTCGTACGGCACGGTGATGGAGGGATTCTTCAGGTGGAGCACGACGGTGTAGTCATCCACCTTTTCCACGCCGGAGGCATCCAGATAGCTCATCTGGCCCAGCAGGGACGAACCGACGTCGACATCCAGCCACTGGTTGAAGTTGAAGACGACATCGTCGGCGGTCAGCTCCTTGCCGTTGTTGAACTGGATGCCCTTGCGCAGGTTGAGCTTCCAGGTCAGCAGGTCATCGCTGGCTTCCCACGACTCGAGCAGGTAGGGATGGGCAATGCCTTTGGCATCAATGTAGGTCAGGTACTCGAAGACATGGCGCCAGGGATGCGACTGGCTGACCAGGGAGAAGCGGGCCGGATGGTCCACGCGCTCCACACGGGTGGAGGCCTTCAGGGTGCCGCCGCGCACGGGCATTCCCGCCGGCGTGGGCGTTGCCGCCGGCGCGCTGGTGGCGGTCGGCGGGACTGACGTCGCGGCCGGAGCGCTGGTGGCCGGCGCCGGCGTGGCCGTTTCCTTCGGCGCACAAGACGCCAGGGCCGCCGCGCTCATCGCCGACATGCCCAACAACGTCGAGATGCGGATGAACTCACGCCGCGAGATGCGGCCCTTGCGCAGTTGCTCCTGCGCCTCCTGGATGATGGGATGCAGTTTTTTCTCGCTCATCGTATCCTCCTTTCCTGGATGCGAGAAGATATATGGAAACCTGAGGGGTGAGCTGACGAAGGGAAAGCCACTGCAACGCAACGAACAGGGATTGTCGAGGGGAGGTCACTAAGGGGCCTGATGGAATTCCGGACGCCGGCCGGCCAGGAAAAGGCCCGCGCTCCGTCAACAGTGGGAGCGCTGTGAGGAATCGGCCATTGTGCCCTTGATATCAGCCGGCGACAGTTCCGGTGCTCCATCGTCTCCTCTGTATCATCCAGACTTCTTGGACCGGCCTGTATGGGCATGCAGGCTCCCACCGGGCAAGATGCACGGCGGAGAGCAGTATATATTTCCGCACGCCCATTTGATATATCAGATTATACACCCAATGTGTGAAGCTGTCAAATTGATATGCTCAATGCTTCTTCTAGGCGTGTCGAGTTGCATTGTACAAGCGTTATGCTATAATTTTTAGGAAAGCCAGCGGGAGGGG
>JACIWP010000368.1 GCA_014360855.1 Anaerolineae bacterium | reverse complement strand
ATTTCGACAGGCATGCACGAGTTCGGCATCGGTCAGGTCGGTTGGCACAATCCCCTCTCAGCCGGCGTTCCCGCCTTCCGTGATAAAAGAGCTATTAGAAAGACGAAAAAATACGCGCGCAGGATATGAGCTTGGGTCCTTACTTGATTCGCCACCTGGCATCACGCGTGAAGCCAGCTATGTTCCACTTCTATCACCTGTCCGCAGAGCCTCTTGTCATTCTCCGCAAGTTCGAGTATCATTCCCTCAAGCCGGCCGCTGACATAACTTGATGAGGAGTTGATGGGCACATGTACCAACCTGTCCTCTCGTTCCCTGAGGGCTTCCTGTGGGGCACCGCCACCGCCTCCCACCAGGTGGAGGGTGGCAACACCAACAACGACTGGTACCTCTGGGAACAACAACCCGGCCGCATCCGCAACGGAGACCGCGCCGGCCTCGCCTGCGACTGGTGGAACCGGGCGGAAGAAGATTTCGACCGAGCGCGGGAACTGGGCCAGAACACGCATCGCCTGTCGCTGGAATGGAGCCGGCTGGAACCCCGCCCCGGCGAATGGGACGCGGCGGCCTTCGCCCGCTACCGTCAGATGCTGGCCGGCCTGCGCCAGCGCCACCTCGAACCCATGGTAACGCTCTTCCACTTCACCCTCCCCATCTGGGTGGCGCAGCGCGGCGGCTGGATGAACCCGGAAACCATCTCCCTTTACACACGTTATGTCGAGCGCGCGGTGCGGGAACTGGGCGACCTCGTCACACTGTGGTGCACCATCAATGAGCCGGTGGTCTATGCCTATCAGGGCTATCTGCGCGGCATCTGGCCGCCGGGCCGGCAGAGCTTCCCCGATGCCATCCGGGTCCTGCGCCATCTCCTGCTGGCACACGGCGAGGCCTACCGGCTCATCCACGCCCTGCAGGGCAGTGCACAGGTCGGCCTGGTGAAAAATATGCTGTATGTCGAACCCCTGCGGCCGGATTCCTGGCTGGACCGCAAATGGGCCGGCTTTATGAACCGTCTGTACAACGAATTGAGCCTTATCGCCGTCACCGAAGGGCGCTTCCTGCCCCCGTTGGGCATGGGAAGAGTGCCCAAACTGATGGATTCCACTGACTTTCTGGGAGTGAACTATTACACCCGCGCCCTCTTTGGCGTGGACAAACGCCAGTGGATGAACAGCTTGAACCCCCGGCTGAACACCGCCGGCGTCATCAGCGACTACGAGTACGGCGAGGTGTTCCCCGAAGGGCTGTACCGCATCCTCAAGCACGTGCAGGGCTATGGCAAACCCATCTACATCACCGAGAACGGCCTACCCGACGAGGATGACGACCTGCGCCCATACTTTATCCTTACACATCTGGCGCAGACCTGGCGCGCCATCCAGGAAGGGGTGCCCGTGCGCGGCTATTACCACTGGAGCCTGCTGGACAATTTCGAATGGTCCGAGGGCTACCGAATGCGCTTCGGGCTGATCGAGGTGGACTTCGCCACGCAGAGCCGGCGCGTGCGCCGGAGCGGCCGTATGTTCGCAGAAATCTGCCAGGCCAATGCCATCTCCCCAGAGCTGGTGGAGCGTTATGCGCCCGAAGCCATGGAAGCTGTCTTCGGCGCCGGCGTTCCCTCTGCCGTGAAGGAGGTAGGATGAGCGCCCGCCGACAGGAGATCGGTCAATCCACCGCCCTCCGCGAGATCCAGGTGTCCGCCGGCACTGCCGCCGTGCTGGGCCTGCTTGAGCTGAAAATGGACACACCGCCCACCACAGCCTACCTTATGCTGGGCGGCCGATGCCTGATGAACTGCGGCTTCTGCGCCCAGGCGCGCGACAGCAGTGCCTCCGCCCTGTACCTGTCGCGCATCACTTGGCCTCCCTTCCCACTGGAGGAGGTGGCCGGCCGTATCGCGCAGGCCTTCTCCCAGAACACGCTCCGGCGCGCCTGCCTGCAGGTCACCGTGGGGCCGCATGACTTCGAGCAGGCCCTGGAGGTGGTGCTCACCCTTCGCCGGCACAGCCCCATCCCCATCGACGTGTCCATCCTGCCCAATTCCATGGACGAAGTGCGCCGGCTCTTCGAGGCCGGCGTGGACCACATCGGCTTCGGGCTGGATGCCGCCTGCGAAAGGGTGTTCCGGCTGGTGAAGGGCGGAAGCTGGCAGCGCTCGTTGGACATGATCGAAGAGACCGCCGCGTCCTTCCCGGGGCGCGCCGCCGTGCACCTCATCGTCGGGCTGGGCGAGACCGAGCAGGAAATGATAGAGCGCATCGTCTGGATGCACCAGCGCGGCATCACCGTCGGCCTATTCGCCTTCACACCCCTACGCGGCACCGAGATGGAACATCTGCCGGCGCCGGCCCTCTCCCACTACCGCCGCATACAGGCGGCGCGTTACCTGATTTGCCGCGGTTTCGCCCGGTTGTCCGATTTCACCTTCGACCAGGACGGCCGGCTGACCCGCATCGTCGTCC
>JACIWP010000367.1 GCA_014360855.1 Anaerolineae bacterium | reverse complement strand
GCGTCTTCAAAGGCGTCGGCTACCCGGAGGATATCGGCCGCTTTTTCCGCCTGGAAGAATATTCCGCCTACCTGTGGATCGCCCATGCGCGCTTCCCCACGAACTCGCCGGCGTGGTGGGGCGGCGCCCACCCCTTCAGCCTGCTCCAGTGGTCCGTCGTGCACAATGGCGAGCTGTCATCCTACGGCATCAACAAGCGCTACGTCGAGCAGTTCGGCTACCGCTGTACCCTGCTGACCGATACCGAGGTCTTTGTCTATCTGCTGGACCTGTTTCTGCGCCGGCAGAAGCTCCCCTGGGAAATCATCCCCACCATCCTAGCCCCGCCTTTCTGGGACCAGATATACCGCACCGACTCCGCCCAGCGGCGTGCCCTCCTGACCGCCATCCGGCAGGTGTACGGCGCCGGCCTAGCCAACGGCCCCTTCAGCATCATCATCGGCCATCCGCGCGGCTTCATCGGCCTCACCGACCGCATCAAACTGCGCCCCCTCATCGCCGCTCGACACGGCGAGATGGCCTACCTGGCCTCCGAGGAATCGGCCATCCGCGCCATCTGTCCATCCCCCGATGAGATATGGGAGCCGCAGGCCGGCACCCCCGTGGATGAGCGTCTGTTCGAGGAGGTCGTGCTGTGAAAAACTTCCTGCCCTCCGACTTCCTTGTCCATATTGGCCCGGAATGCATCCTCTGCGGGCGCTGTGTGCGCGAGTGCAGTTTCGGCGTGCTGGAGCAGAAAGAGGGACGTATCATCGCCCACCATGCGCGCTGTGTGGCCTGTCAGCGCTGTGTGGTGTTCTGCCCGCGCTCGGCCATCGCCATCCTGCCGCATCCCTCCATCGGCCGGCACAACGCCTATTGGACCCCGGAACAGCGCCGCGCGCTCCTGCGCCAGGCACAGACCGGCGCCATCCTGCTGGCCGGCGCCGGCAATGACCAGCCCTACCTCAGCATCTGGGACCATCTGCTCCTCGACGCCAGCCAGGTCACCAACCCTCCCATCGACCCCCTGCGGGAGCCGATGGAGCTGGTCACCTTTATCGGGCGAAAACCCGACCATTTGGAGATCGTCCCGGATGAGAACGGCGAGCTGAAGTTGGTCACCGAACTACCTCCCCAGTTGAAGCTTGATACGCCCATCATCTTCGGCGCTATGTCCCTGGGAGCGGTGAACCTGCGGGTACACAAAATCCTGGCGGAAGCGGCGCGCCGTGCCGGCACCTACTTCAACTGCGGCGAGGGCGGCCTGCATGAAGAGCTGTACCCCTACGGCCAGAACACCATTGTGCAGGTGGCCTCCGGGCGCTTCGGCGTGCACCAGCGCTATCTTGATGCGGCGGCCGCTATCGAGATCAAAATCGGCCAGGGCGCCAAGCCGGGCATCGGCGGCCACCTGGCCGGCGAAAAAGTGACCGAGGAAATTGCCCGCACCCGCATGATTCCACCCGGCACCGATGCCATCTCCCCTGCCCCGCATCACGACATCTACTCCATCGAGGACCTGGCGCAGTTGATCTATGCGCTCAAAGAAGCCACGAACTACAGCAAGCCGGTCGGGGTGAAGATCGCCGCGGTGCACCACGTCGCCGCCATCGCCACCGGCGCAGCGCGCGCCGGCGCGGACTTCCTCACCATTGACGGCTTCCGCGGCGGCACCGGCGCCGCACCCCTGGTCATCCGCAACCATGTCGGGCTTCCCCTGGAGATCGCGCTGGCCGCGGTGGATGACCGCCTGCGCGAGGAGGGCATCCGCCATCAGGTCTCGCTCATCGCCTCCGGCGGCATCCGTTCCAGCGCCGATGTCATCAAGGCCATTGCGCTCGGCGCGGATGCGGTTGCCATCTGTACGGCCGCGCTGATTGCGCTGGGATGCACCCTTTGTCAGGCCTGCTACACCGGCCGCTGTGCCTGGGGCCTTACCACCCAGGACCCCGAGCTGATCAAGCGCCTGGATATTGACGAGGGAGTGGAACGGGTACAGAACCTACTGCGGGCCTGGACGCTGGAAATCAAGGAGGTCATGGGGGCGTTGGGCATCAACGCCATTGAAAGCCTGCGCGGCAACCGGGAGCGCCTGCGGAGTATAGGGTTGGACGTGCATACACAGGAAGTGCTGGGGGTGCGGCCGGCCGGCATGTGAGCCGGCGGCTGCCGAAGGGGAATGAGAAGGAGGTTAATGATGGAACTCCACGCACATCATTGGCACTATCGGGAAGTGAACCAATGGCTCCGCCGCTGTTCGCAGGATGGCATTCACCACGTCACCCTGCACGGGATTCGCGGACAGCGCTACATCGGCACTGGGCTAAATAACTCCCTGCGCATCCACATCCACGGCACCGCCGGCAATGACCTGGGCGCCTTTATGAACGGCGGGGAGATCGTCGTCTACGGCAACGCGCAGGACGGCGTCGGCAACACCATGAACGCCGGCCGCATCATCATCCACGGCCATGCCGGCG
>JACIWP010000366.1 GCA_014360855.1 Anaerolineae bacterium | reverse complement strand
TTCGCAGACGTGGCACAGCTCTGCCACATAATGTCCCGCCACCCCGGAGATATGATTCGCGCCAAATTCGGCGATGAGGCGGTCAAAATCGGCCTCCAGATGTACGAAAGCGGTGGGAAGCTGATGGGAGCCTCGCGCTTCCACGAAAGCTCTGTATTGCTCCTCAGGAGGAGTGATGGCCTCGCCGGCCAGGATTGCCATGTAATACTCCCCCCTGCGCCGGAACAGCCGCGCCAGAGTCACCGGTCCGGGGGCCATCTGGAAATACGTGACAGCCCCGCCTCCGGGGCGGATGGAGGGGAGCAGTTCGATCTGTGCCAGATTCTCCGCCGGCTCGGCAGAACGGTGTGCGTACCAGGAGCACATCGCGCCGCAGTTGGGGATATACAGGGTACGGGTCTGGTCATCCAGGAAACTGACATCCCCAAAGAAGGGAGGTGTGCCGCCCGAAACCAGCTTCAGGATATGCATGGTCAGCGCGCCGTCGGCGTCCGCTTCACAGGCCATGGCGACCGGTTCTTTGGGGCCGGCGGCATCATATGGACTGGGGATGAACGCCGCTGAGATACACTGCGGCACGTAGTGATTGCTCAGGTCCGGCATGCATTTCACCGCGATGAAGTCAAGCTGTCGCTCCTGGATGATCTGCTGGGTCGCCAGATAACAGCGGACCTGGAAGTTCAGCTTCTCCCTTGTCAACCCCTTTGTATTCAGGTCAGCTCGTTTCACCTTCCCGGTCAACCATTCCACCATCGGATGGGCCTGTTCCGGGGACAGGTCATTTGCCCGTCTGATGATCTCGAGCTGGTCGATGTGTTCCGTATCGATCCCGAACATCCTCCTCCACTGCATGGGATCAAACGAGCCTGTGTCGATCCCCAGGCTCCGTCCGCCGAACAGCCCGAAGACACTGCCCCGCAGCCGTCGGACCGCGTACGCGGCCCGGATGAACGAGAGCAATTTGCCGGCCAGGTGCAGGCTGTGGAAGTCCTCGCGCACGCGCAGATGGGGATAGCCGACCTGATCCAGCGCGCCGGCCGCGCCCAGCAGTCCCACCGTCCCATGGGTGGCGGGACTTTTATTGGACAGCAGAACCGTCGGCAGTCCCACCCTCTGAACCGCATATACCACGAGATTGGGCTCCGTCCAACAGGGGATATGGGCGATCAAGACATCGGCTTTCGCGGCTGTGATGGCATCGGCCTGCTGTTCGATCTCCTCGCGAGAACGGGCCACTGACTCAAAGGCGATGAGCTCGACCGGCTGGCGTTGGAAAAAGGCGATGGCCTCGGCATGCAGGGGCTCGGTAAGCCGGCGGAATACCTTTTCCCATTCGTGGGGCCGTTCGTCGCCAATCGTGATCAACCCTACGCGCGGTTGTGACATCGTTACTTCTCCATGTGCCGGGGAAATCCCTGGATCGAACGGCCCCCGTCCGGGAAGACCGTCTGGCCGACGAAATAGCCGGCGTCCTCGCTCGCCATGAAGAGAACCACCCGGGCAATCTGCTCACAGGAAGCAATGTACCCGATGGGCAGACGATCCATCAGCACAGCCATCTTCTCGGGAGTGTGTACGACCCGCTCCATCAGCTCGGTCATCACGGGCCCAGGGGCTACGGCGTTGACGCGGATGCCGTACGGGATCAGCGCCAGGGCCATGGCCTTGGTGAGTTGTGTCACCCCGCCTTTGGCCGCGCAGTACGGGATCTGGTCTGCCAGCGCCAATTGGGCCATGACCGAGGACAGGTTAACGATGGCGCCAGGTTTCTGCTGCGCGACCATCACGCGTGCGGCCGCCTGGCTCACCAAGAACGTGCCCTTCAGGTCCACAGCGATGACCCAGTCCCAATCTTCTTCCGTGGTGTCAAAGAAGTTGGCGCTGTGGTTGACGCCGGCATTATTGACCACGATGTCAATGGTACCGTAGTGTTCGACCGTGCGAGCGATCATGGCATCCACATCGGCCTTTTTACTGACATCGCATTGGATGAAGATCGCATCTCCGCCGGCGCGCCGGATATCCTGCACAACGGCTTCGCCCAGGTCCACGGTGCGGCCCACCGCCACTACCTTGGCGCCTTCTTTGGCAAATTCCCGCGCACAGGCGGCGCCGATCCCCCGCGTAGCGCCGGTAACGATGGCTACTTTGCCCTCGAACCTTCTCATGTTCATATCCATTTCGCTTCCTCAGATGTGGAGTAGGTCAGCGTAGCTCTGGCCTTGCGTTGTATGGCGCCGTTATTTTACGGGCGGTTTCACGCCCACCGGCCACCGCGTCATGATGTCATTGATCAGCTCTACGATGTAATCGACGGTCCGGGTCACCAGCTTCTCTCCCTTTTCGCGGGTGGCCTTGGTGGGATCGCCGATGACGCCGTTCTTCAGCTCCAGGTACTCCGGCCGCGCGAACGTGCCCTCGAAATGGTACATCATGCCCGGCTGCGGGGCCATGCCCGGAGCGATGATCC
>JACIWP010000365.1 GCA_014360855.1 Anaerolineae bacterium | reverse complement strand
CTTTCCCTGGTCATCGCCGGCCTGCTGTCCACCCTGATACAACTGCCGTCGCTCTTCCAACCTTTGCTGGGGTATATTAGCGATCGCCTGGACATCCGGCTGTTCGTGGTGCTGGCGCCGGCGGTTTCTGCTACTATGATGAGCTTCATCGGCGCCGCCCCCAATGTGGGCATATTGCTGATGATGGTCACTATCGTGGGGTTCAGCTCGGCGGCCTTTCACGCGCCGGCGCCGGCGGTGGTGAGCAATTTGGCCGGCCGGCACATCGGCCTGGGCCTGAGCTTTTTCCAGATGGGCGGAGAGCTGGGGCGCGCGCTCGGCCCTATGCTGATCGTGGCGGCTGTGTCCTGGTGGGGCCTGGAAGGGACCTACCGCCTGGCGCTCCTGGGCTGGGCAGTATCGCTGTTCCTGCTGTGGCGCTTGCGCCGCACCCCACTGGAGCGGCCGAGGGTGGACGACCTCTCTTTCGCCCGGGCATTTCGGGAAGTGCGCGGCATCGTGATTCCGCTGGCCGGCCTCACCCTCAGCCGGGCCTTCATCAACTCCGCATTGGTCACCTTTTTGCCGACCTATGTTTCTTCGGAGGGGGCATCGCTGTGGGTGGCCGGCGCATCCCTGACCGTGTTTCAGATCGCGGCCATGGTCGGCGCGCTGCTGGCCGGCGGTATCAGCGACCGGGTAGGGCGCCGGCCGGTGCTGTTCGCATCCGCCGCCGCCACGCCGGCGCTCCTTCTCCTTTTCATCGCCGCGCACGGATGGTGGAGGTTCCCCATACTGGTACTGCTGGGATTGGCCAATATCGCGACCCTGCCTGCGCTGATGGCCTTTATCCAAGAGCGGTTCCCCCACATCCGGGCGACGGCCAACGGCGTATACATGGCGCTGACCTTCGTGTCCGCTTCTGTGGCGGTGCTGGCGCTGGGCGGCATGGGAGATGCATGGGGACTGCGCACCGCATATCTGGTCAGCGTCGGCCTGGGAGTGCTGGCGGTGCCCTTTGTGGGCTGGCTGACCCGAACGCCGGCGGATGTACGGCCGATGGTGCAGGCATGGGAGGAAAGGAGCAGAGGATGAGCAGTGAGAAGGATAGGGAGCGTGCCGAGCGCCGGCCAGGACGCCGGCGCTCCAAAGAAGAGATCCGCCAGGAGGTAGCGGAGTTGGTCAATCGCGGGGCGGGGCTTCTGCACGCCGGCCTGCCGGCCCAGGCCATTCCCCTGCTGGAGCGCGCTCTGGAGCTGGACCCGGACAACGTCAGCGCGGCCATCAACCTGGGGGGCGCCTACATCCTGGCCGGCGAACACCGCCGCGCCGTGCCGATCCTGGAGCGCGCCTGCGAGCTGGAGCCGGACAATCCCATGGTGTGGACCAATCTGGGCGCCGCCTACCTGGACCGTCCGCCTTTCATGACCGAGGAGGGGGAGCGCAAGGCCATCGCCGCCTTCCAGCGCGCGCTGGAGCTGAACCCGGCCGCCCCTCATGTCAGCTATAACCTGGGGCTGATTTACAAAGACCGCGGGGAGCTGGAGACCGCCATCGAGCATTTCGCCAACGCCATCAAGGCCAATCCGCTGGACCGGGATGCCTGGTATTGGTCGGACCATCTGCGGGAGGAACTGCGCCGGCGCCGGGAACAGGAGGATAATCCTTCTGCCCCGGAGGGCAGTGCGGAGGAGTAGGTATGGCGGAGAGGGCCTTTGCGCCGGCCTATCTGGCGCTCCTGCAAAGCGGGGAGCTGAAAGAGCGGGTGGAGGAAGCCTACCGCCGGCTGGCCCACTGCGAGCTGTGTCCCCGCGCCTGCGGCGTCAACCGGCTGGAGGGACAGCTCGGCTCCTGCCGCACCGGCGCACGCGCCATCGTCGCCAGCTACCACGCCCATTTCGGCGAGGAGGCCCCACTGGTCGGGTACGGCGGGTCGGGCACCATCTTCTTCTCGAACTGCAACCTGCGCTGTGTCTACTGTCAGAACTATGACATCAGCCAGGGGGGCATGGGGAGACCGGTCGAACCGACCGCGCTGGCGGCCATGATGCTGGACCTGCAGGAGGCCGGCTGTCACAATATCAATTTCGTCTCCCCGACGCACGTGGTGCCGCAGATACTGGCTGGCGTGCTCATCGCCGCCCAGGCCGGCCTGCGCCTGCCCCTGGTCTACAACACGGGCGGCTATGACGCGCTCGAGTCGCTGGCACTCCTGGACGGGGTCATTGATATCTACATGCCGGACATGAAATACGCTGATGCGGAGATCGGCCGGCGGTATTCGGGCATACCCGATTATCCGGAGCGCAACCAGGCGGCGGTCCTGGAGATGCATCGCCAGGTGGGCGACTTGGTGCTGGATGAGCGGGGCATTGCCCTGCGCGGCCTGCTGATCCGCCATCTGGTACTGCCGGGCGGGCTGGCCGGCACGCGGGAGATCATGCGCTTTATTGCCGAGCGCGTTTCCCGGGATACCTATGTGAACGTGATGGACCAGTACCGCCCGTGCTACCGC
>JACIWP010000364.1 GCA_014360855.1 Anaerolineae bacterium | reverse complement strand
GGTTCAAAGAAAGTGTGGGGCTGATCTTTGCCTCCCCGACGGCTGTGTTAGGGCTGGTCATTGTGTTGACCTGGGTCTTCATCGCCGCCTTCGCGCCGTACCTGACCCACTATACGCCCTATGAACAGGACTATAAGAACATCAATAAAGGCCCCTCAGCCCAGCATATCCTGGGGACGGACCATCTGGGGCGGGATGTGTGGGCGCGCGTGGCCTTCGGCGCCCGGACCATCCTTTTGCTGGCGCCCATCTCAGTAGGGGTGGCGTTTCTGCTGGGGATGGTGTTGGGACTGCCGGCCGGCTATTTCGGCGGCTGGGTGGATGAGCTCGTGATGCGCATCCTTGACTCCATCATGGCCTTCCCCACCATCCTCTTGTACATGATCATCATTTCCGCAGTAGGTGCGTCCCCGGTCAACGTGGTCATCGCCATTGCTATCGGCGGCGCGCCGGGCATCGCGCGTCTCATCCGCGCTCTGACGCTGGACATCCGCACCCGCGAGTACATTGCCGCGGCGCGCCTGCGGGGAGATCGCCCCGTCCAAATCATGTTCCGGGAGATACTCCCCAACTGTCGCGGCCCGCTGATCGTGGATTTACTCTTGCGCATCGGGTATGCCGCCTTTTACATCGGTACGCTGGGCTTCCTGGGCCTGGGTCTGCCGCCGCCCACGCCCGATTGGGGCGGCATGGTGCAGGAAGGGCATAAGTTCATGACCACCAATGTCTGGCCGGTGCTTTCGGCGACGGTGGCCATCGTCACGCTGGTGGTAGGGTTGAACCTGTTCGCGGATGGCCTGCGCGAGGAGACAATGCGGTATCAGTAAGAGGCCGGCGCGTCCGCTATCACATCACGGGAAGAAAGGCCCATGAAGGAAGACCCGATCCTTTCTGTGCAGAACCTGGCCATCGCCTATAAGACCCGCAAGGGATACATTCAGGCGGTGCGGGATGTGAGCTTCGAGATCATGCCCGGGGAGAACCTGGGGCTGGTGGGGGAATCGGGCTGTGGCAAGAGCACCGTGGCCTATTCCCTGGTCGGATTCCTGGGCAGGAACGGCCGCATCACCAATGGGCGCATTATCTTCAAGGGGCAGGACATGCAGAGCCTGGACGAGAAGACCCTGCGGGAACTGCGCGGCGCCCATATCGCCATGGTCTATCAGGAGCCGATGTCCTCCTTGGATCCGACCATGCGCATCGGCCGGCAGTTGGCCGAGACGCTGGCCGCCCATACGGACCTGCCGGCAGAGGAGATTCGCCGGCGGTGCATCAAGGCCCTCGAGGACGTCTACATGCCGGAGCCGGAAAGCATCCTCGCCCGCTACCCGCATCAGCTCTCCGGCGGCCAACAACAGCGCGTCTGTATCGCCATGGCCATGCTCAACCAACCAGAACTGCTCATCATGGATGAGCCGACCACGGCCCTGGATGTCACGGTGGAGGCGGCTGTGCTGGACCTGGTGGCGGAACTGCAGGAGAAGTTCCGCACCGCCACGCTGTATATCAGCCATAACCTGGGCGTCATCGCGCGTGTGGCGGATAAGGTGGGCGTGATGTACGCCGGCGAGCTGGTGGAGCTGGCCCCCACCGAGCAGATCTATACCCATCCGCTCCACCCTTACACGGTCGGGTTGATGCGCTGTCTGCCGGATGTGGATGCGCCGCGCGGCACGCGCGAGATTCATCCCATCCCTGGGCGCGTGCCCTCGCCGGCCGAGGTGCCGGCCGGCTGTATCTTTGCGCCGCGCTGTGAGTATGCCGTTCCCGAATGCTCCGCCGGCCGGCCCTCTTTCCAGGAGGTCGCGCCGGGCCACTTTGCGCGATGCTGGCGGGCGCGCGAATGGCTGGAGAACCCGCTGTGGACCAAGAAGCCGGCGAAGTCGAGTACCTATGTCTGCGCCAAGCCGGAGAGCGAGGAACCGATACTCAAGGTCGAAAATGTGCGCACCTATTACCCCGTCCCATTTACCACGGTGCGCAGTCTCATCGGCCTGGAGAAACGGCGCTATGTGCGGGCGGTGGATGGGGTCAGCCTGTCGGTGGACTGCGGCTATACCCTGGGCATCGTGGGGGAGTCCGGGTGTGGGAAGAGCTCCCTGGCGCGCACCATCGTCGGCCTGGAGGCGCCCACGGGCGGCAAGATGGAGTTCCTGGGGATTGACATCTCGGACGAGCCGGTGGAGCGCCGCCGGCGCGAGGTGATCCGCCACCTGCAGATGGTGTTTCAGAACCCAGACGGGACGCTGAACCCCTCCTATACCGTGGGCGATCAGATCGCCATGTCGCTGAAGCGCTTCCGTGTGGTGCCGCCGAACGAGGTCTATGGTCGGGTGGTGCAACTACTGGAGGCGGTGAAGCTCAACGAGACCTATTACTACCGTCTGCCCCGACAGCTCTCCGGTGGGGAGAAACAGCGCGTGGGCATTGCCCGCGCCATTGCCTCCAACCCCAAGATGGTGATTTGCGATGAGCCGGTGTCCGCGCTGGACGTCTCGGTGCAGGCGGCGGTGC
>JACIWP010000363.1 GCA_014360855.1 Anaerolineae bacterium | reverse complement strand
AGAGGCGCAGTTTGCTCAGGAATTCCACCCGCATTTGCCGGACGGAGAGCACCGGTGCGTGGAGCCATTCCAGAAAGGCCTGCCTGCCGGCCGGCGTGATATGCAGGACATGGCGGGGAGGCCGGCCCTCCTGGGGTTCCAGGGAAGAGGTGGCCAGGCCGGCGACCTCCAGCGCCTTGAGCGCGGCGTAAAACTGACTGCGGCCGCAGTGCCAGATGGGGCCGAAGTAGCGCACGAAATCCTGGTGAAGCTGATAGCCGTGCTGCGGCCCCCGCATCAGCAGGCCCAACGCGGCATATTCCAGCGGCAGTCTTTCCTCCACAGCTCGACCTCGCCCCACGCATTAGGCAAAACCAGAATATTCAGGATGTGAATATACCCAGGATTTCATGTTTGTCAAATTTCACTAACGGCACTGTACCAACATTGAAAGCCTCATCCGCAGAGCCGTGTCCTCACATAGTATGAATGCAGTGCAGTCTATCTTTACGCATTATCTTGTATGATGACGCAAGTTATGGTATACTTTCGATAGTTCGCTTACAGGAACGTGGTGCGAAAGGGACGCGAGACGCCCGATGGACAGCATCTGGTATGTGATCATTGGCGCCGGCGGTATGATCCTGAGCGGCATCCTGGCGCTTTACCTCCTTACTAAGCATCTCCATCTGCTCCGCCAGCGGTATGTGTTCCTGGGGCGCCTGGGCCATTGGCTTCTGCTCGTCATCATAGGTGTTTTGGTGGCCTGGTCCCTGGTCACGATTGTCTCCCGCGTCCACCCGTCGCCGGCGCTGGAGCACTGGTCGCTGGTGCTACTGCCGGCCGCCGGCATGAGCATGATCATCCTGTTCCTCCTGCTCCTCTTCCTGGTGGCCGGCCCCTTCCAAAGCGACTATCGTTTGCTGGAGCAGTTCCAGCGTTTCCGCCAGCGCGATGGTGCGCTGAAGGAATATCTCCCCGACATCCTCCTCTCCCTGGATGAGCAGGGCTACATCCGCTATATGCCCTTCTTTTCGATCGCCTTGGCCGGCTACGAGCCGGCGGAGGTCCTGCACCGACCGGTTCTCTCCTTTATAGCACCGAGTTCCCACGAGCTGGTCGAGTCCATCTGGAAGGAGATGCAGTCGGACCAAGAACAGCGGTTCTGGACAGTGCCCTGTGAACTGCTGACGCGCGAAGGGGAAATCCGCCCCGTTGTCGTGACGCTCTTCCCGCGCTGGGACAAGGCCGGCCGCTTCCTCGGCGCGGACGGCATCGTCCGCGATGAGCGCTCCCAGCGCGCCTTCACTGAAATCCTGGGGAAGCATACGGAGCGGCTCAACCAACTGTTCGACCTGGCGCTGGCCATGGGTTCCAGCATGAGCCTGGAGGAACTGCTCCACCGCGTGCTGGACATTGCCCAGCACGCGGTGGGCTATGACAGCGCCAACATCTTCGTGCAGGGATCGGATGGACGCTTCCGCTGTGCGGCGGCGCGCGGCTATGCCGACCCGAAAGCGGTCTTCCTGCTAGACTACGAGCAGTTCGCCGGCCATCAGCTCGAAAGGCTCCGCCGCACCCTCCAGCCCGTGATTTACCCCGACGTGACCCAGCTCAACGAGTGGAAATGGATCGACACTTCCCGGCACGTGCGGTGCTGGATGGGCGCGCCGCTGGTGGTGGAGAATCAGGTCATTGGGGTGATCAACCTGAACAGCCGGCTCCCCGGCCGTTATACCGAGGACGACGCGCGTGTCATGGCCAGCATCGCCTCCCATGCCGCCGCGGCAGTGCACCGGGCGGCCCTGTTCCAACAGGTGCAGGAACAGGCCGGCCGCCTGGAGCGCATGAACGCACAACTGCGGACACTGCAGGAGGCCGGCCTGCGCCTGGCCCAGGCCACTACCCTCTCGGAATTAATGGAGCAGTTCCGGGATGTCCTTGGCCACTTTGTCCCGCTGGCGCACCCCCCGATAGTGGCGCTGGTGGATCCGAAGCGTGGTATGCTGGAAGTAGTGGAGCCTGCTGAACAGCCCGCTGTGATGATCGAACATGCACGGCGCCTGGGGATTGAACTCCAGATCTTCGACCGCCGGCTACAACTGCTTCCCCTGCCGGTAGAAAATGTGCAAAAGATGGAATCCATTGTGTTGGCGCGCCGGCCGGCGGAACTGCCTATACCTGTCCTGCCAATACCCCTTCTGGAAGCCCTGACGGGCTTACTTCCCAAGGAGGTTTCTTTCGTCCAGTGCTCCCTTTACAGCCGCGAGCGCTTTATCGGCGTGCTGACGCTCTTCGTAGCCCAGGCAGAGATCGCCGAGGATACGCGGGAGCTCCTGCAGTCGCTGAGCGGCGTGCTGGCAGTGGCATTGGACAATCTGTGCCTGATGAACGAACTGCGGGAAGCCCGCCAGCAGTTGGATAACGCCATCGCCAGCAGTAACGATGCCTTTATCATCGTCTCGAAAGAGGGCAAAATCCTGACCTGGAACCCGGCGGCCGAGCGCATCTTCGGCTATCCGGCGGAGCAGGCAGTGGGCCGGAGCATGG
>JACIWP010000362.1 GCA_014360855.1 Anaerolineae bacterium | reverse complement strand
TCCCTGCATGATGTTGCGCAGTGTTATGCTGTGTTATCAAGGGTTTCATTATCTATCCCACCTATCCCGTATTATTGTAACACGATATGGGGCGGAATAGCAAGTCAAAATGCGCTGTTTCAGGTAGTCCTTATTTCCTATATTAGCTGTGATGCCGCACGCCGGCAACCCTCCCCAAGGGGATTATTGTCAAGTCTCCTCATGCAAACTATACCATGTTGTTCAGATGGTCGTCAAGAGGGCGGGCAGGAAAGCACGAAAGATTACATTAAAAATCTTCGGCCTGCTTCGAATAGTACCATTGTGCCTATTGACAGGGGTGGACGCGGATGGTACAATCGGGCTGGAAGTGCACGAGAATGAGGCGGCAGTACATGCTGTACTGCTAAGGTGATGGGAACAGGGTAAGGCTCTAGTACGAAACCTGGGCGACAGGGGCGGAGAAGATGCGACTGCGCATTCGCAGAGGACCAGGCGCCGGCACCACTATCGAATGTGAACGAGTCCGCTTTTCCATCGGGCGCTCGCGTGCGAACGATATCTCTCTGCTGGGCGATTGGCGGGTATCTCGCCGGCACTGCGAAATCCTGCGCCAGGGCTGGCACTGGATATTGGTGGATGTCGGGAGCACCAACGGCACCTGCCTAAACGGCCGGCGCGTCAGCGGGCCGACAGTGCTTCGCCACGGGGACGTGATCACCTTGGGGGAGAGCGAGATCGAGGTGCTGATGGCCGGCGAGGAGTTTGCCGGCCATGGAAATCCGCTTCGCCGGGCTTTCGGCACTGCCGCCCTCGTCGGTATAGCTGTGCTCGACCTCGCCGGCCTCCTGCTGGCTCTGCAGGTCTGGCGCTGAACGATCGGCTGTCTGCGGCTATGCATTCATACCCTGAACCTCCGCAGTGGGAAGGGGGTTCAGGGTTCTTCGCGCTTGAACCATAGGGAGGTTTCTCATGGAAACGCCGTCCGTTGGGGGTGGGGTGCGCTGGCGCCAGGTGGGGATATTCCTGGGCCTGACCTTTACGCTAACGTGGGGGCTGAACCTCCTGTTGTGGCAGACGGTCGGGTATGGGGCCAGCCAGCCGGCCATCATGATGCTCCAGCTTCAGATGCTCCTGCCGGCGTTCTCCGCCATCCTCTGCGCGCTGTTCCTCTTCCGCGATCATCCGCTCTTCCAGGCGCGCCGGCGCGGTGAGCGCGCTTGTTGGGTTTTCTATCTATTTATCGCCTACACGCTGGCCCATACCGCGACCACGCTGATCGCGTTGTTCAGCTATGATTTCATCGTGCTGAACATCAATGCTATCGTCAGCCAGGCAGTGGGGCTTGCGGCACTGCTGGCGGTGCTGGTCATGCGTTTGGTGATGGGGAAGGAGGCGTTCGCGCGCGTGGGGCTGGCCGGCGGCCGGCCGCGCTACTGGCTCATCTTTGGGGCCGGCTTCGTCGCGTTCTACGGCCTGCAAACCGTGCTGAATATGCTCTTCCGGCTGGGGCAGGCGGTAGATATCACGGCGCTGGTAGGGGGCGGCGTGCCACTGCCGGCGCCCCTGCTGTGGCTCATCGTCGTACTGCAGTCAGTGGTGCTGGGGCCGTTCCTCGGCCTCCTGTTCGCTTTTGGCGAGGAATTCGGCTGGCGAGGATACCTGCAGTCGGAACTGCTCCGGCTGGGAAAGGTGCGCGCCATGCTGGTCATCGGCGTCATCTGGGGCATCTGGCATGCGCCGGTGATTGCCATGGGGCATAATTACCCCGGCTACCCGGCCGCCGGCATCTTGCTCATGACCGCCTACTGCATAGGGCTGGCGGTCGTCCTGGGCTATGCGGTGTTGAAGTCGGGGAGCGTGTGGCTGGCGGCCTTCCTGCATGCGGTGAACAATCAGGCGGCTTCCTTTTTCCTGGCAGCGGTCTACCGGCCCCATCATCCCATTTTCTCCTTTGGCGCCGGCCTGTACGGCGTCCTGTGCGTGTGGCTTGCGGCAGTGCTCATCATCCTCCTGGACCCCATTTGGCGTGAAACGGCCGTCGAAAATGTAGGGAATCGCCCTTGAAATGTGATGCGGCCCATGTTACAATAAGGGCGATGCCCGGTGGGGGCAGGTAAGATCGCTGACCGAAGAAAAGGAGGATACGTCCATGTTTGTCCATAAGATGACCGAGCGTGTGTGGCAGTTGCCGGCTGTGCACTGGAACCGCCGGCTGTTCGACGCGCTGATCCCTCTGCCGGACGGCACCAGCTATAATGCCTACTTCATCAATGGTTCGGAGAAGCGGGTGCTCATTGATGCGGCGGACCCCGCGCTGGAGGAGGGGTTTCTGGAGGCACTGGCCGGCCTGCCGGCGGTGGATTATATCATCTCCAACCATGCGGAGCAGGACCATTCCGGCATCCTGCCGAAACTGCTGGAGCGCTATCCGGGGGCGCGCATCCTGGCGACCCCCAAAGCCAAACCGATGCTGGTCAACCTGCTCCATATTCCGGAGGAAACCATCCAGACGGTGGAGGACGGTGAGACCCTTTCCCTGGGGGATGTGA
>JACIWP010000361.1 GCA_014360855.1 Anaerolineae bacterium | reverse complement strand
GGGCGCGAAAGGGATCAACGCGCCGGCGCGGATGAACATCGGCAGGCGGTCCAGAGGCGCTTCCACCTCCACCCACTGCCGGCCCTCATACCGCTGTTCCGTCCAGCCGTCGTACCAGGTTCCCGCTGGCAGATACACCCGTCGGCGGTACATCGCCGGCTCCAAAACAGGCGCGACCAGCACCGCCGGCCCGAAGAGAAATTCATCGCTGATCTCCCGCGCTTCCGCATCGTCCTCATATATCAGCAGTAGCGGACGCAGGATCGGTGCGCCCGTGCGGCAGGATTCCCAGAAACAACCGTAGATATACGGCAGGAAGCGATAGCGCAGGCGCAGATACTGCCGCAGGATGCCCTGCACCTGTTCGTCCAGTTCCCACAGGGCCGTTCCTGCCGCGAGGCGGAAAAACGGCAGAAACGCGCCCAACTGGACCCAGCGTATCAACAGCTCCGCGTCCACCTCCGTTTCCTGCGGCACGCGGGCTAGCTCTGCGCTCCACCAGAGCTGGCCGGCCAGCGCCATTTGCTGGGCTTCCTGCACCACAGCCCGGAGGGTTTCCCAGTTCAGCGGCTGGCCGGCATCGCACACCGCCGCCCCGCAGCGCGACAAGCCCAGTGTCGGCGCATCGGAGGCCAGCCAAGGCCTTCGGCCGGCGGACACTGCCTGCCACCCCTGGGAGACCGCTTCCAGCGCCCACCGCGGGAGGGCATTATGCACCTGCGCCGAAGTTCCCTGGAAACACAGCACCTCGGTTGAGAGCGCCGCCGGCGGTATATTATCCCGCATGTCCACCCCATCCACTCCCATCTCCAACAGTGGACGGTGCTCCTTGGCCCACCACTGGCGCGCAAGCGGATGGGAGAAGTCCACCTGAGCCAACGGCGTCCCCCGCGGGTCCCGGACCACGTACGGCTGTCCGTTGGGCCGGCGGGTCAGCACGCCCTGTTCCGCCGCTTCCAGGAACAGCCGGCTCTCTCGCTCCAAACGCGGCGTCTCCACGAGAATAACGTGAAAGCCCTGTGCTTTCAGCCGCTGAAGGATTTCGCCGGCCAGCGACCAGTCGAGCGCGTCAAAGCGCAAATCTCCTTCGTGCTCCTGCCAGCCGCTCTGCAGGACCAGCGCATCGCAGGGAAAATCATGGGAGCGCAGTTGTTGGGCGACTTCCAACACCGCCAGCGGGTCGCCGGCATCTTCCAGCAGGCACTGCGCCCCCAGGGACCACAGCGGGGGCATCGGCCATCGGCCGCAGAGCGTGACAGCGGTTTTCACCAGTCCCATCATGGTATCTGCCGTGAAAAGGATCACCTGAAGCTCTGCGGCATGGGACACATAGGCAATTTCCCCCGGCCGGCTGGCCCCCAGGTCCCAATATCCACGCGCGAAAGTATCCATCACCAGCCCATACCGGTGCGAGGAGAGCAGGATGGGCAGGCCGGCGGCCGGCCTGGCGCCGGCCAAAACAGGCCAAGCCCTGCCGCGCCCGTTCAGCGAACGCGGCGCATCCGGGTGCGCGCCGGCGTATCCTATCCCGTAAAAGGCCTCGCTCTCCTTCACCTGCAAATGCCAGCTCCTCACCCCCGGGCCCCGGCGAAACCCTCCGCCGGCGATCTCTTCCACAAGGGTCTGGCCGTCGGAGAAGAGGAAGCGCAGGCGTAGAGGGTTGCGCTCGGCATGCACTTCCATCTGCCCACTGTGGATGATGATGGAATCACCAGCTTCCTCCCACGTGAGGGGTACCGCCGGCGAGGGCTGTCTGTCCAGGAGGCTGGGCCCCGATGTCTCGTCCGGAGCTTCGCCGCCGGCGCACCGTGCCGACAACCGCATGGCCGCCGGCCCCAGCGGTTCCACCCACAGCCGGCCGTTCTCCGCCTCTATCTCCAGGACCGAGCGAGCGCCGGCGCGCGCTTCCCGCACACAGCGCACCGCCCCCAACGCCTCCGCCCATGTTCCATCGGCATACCAGGTCATATCGCCTCCTTCAGACCGCTATTCCAGTTCCCGCTCCCGACTGTCCTCGGACGCCTGCAGGCGCGCCAGCGCCCAGGCCAATCCCTGACGTGCCCGGGGGTTGTCTGGGTCCAGCTCCAGCGCTCGCTGGAGACAGCGCACCGATTCCTGCGGATGCAGGGCGGTCCCGCCTTTCCATAACCAGGCCTCGACATGGTCCGGCACCAGACGCGTGACGGTGGAGAAGATATCGTAGGCCTGTGCGGTCTCGCCGGCCTTCGCCAGCCGAATACCCTCCCGCATCAGGTCCTCCGCATCTTCCGGGGTTGCTCTGCGCATCCAGCTTTCCAGCGCCTTACGGCGGATCTCCATATCCTCCCACGCCGAAGCATTCACGTCACCCTCGGGGTTGGCTCTCTGTGCCGGCGCCATGGGCTGGCGCGGCTCGGGCGGAATGGGGGAAACATACCGGTCCAGCTCCGCCAGGGCTTCTTCGACCTCCGCCGGCATCGGCTCCTGTTCGTCGGCGAGGGTGGCCGGCACCAGCCCTACATCCCAGGCCACATCCACCCCCTCTATTCCCAGCTTCG
>JACIWP010000360.1 GCA_014360855.1 Anaerolineae bacterium | reverse complement strand
AATTCCGACAAAATTCTCGGAATTGTGCCGATGAAGTTCTCCGCCAAAGAGCAGTACGGACTGCGCGCCATGGCTGAACTGGCGCGCTATTACGGCCAGGGGCCGGTCTCTCTTGCCGAGGTGGCACAGGCGGAAGGCTTGTCCTTGCCCTACCTGGAGCAGATCGCCGCGGACCTGCGCCGGGCCGGCCTGCTGGAAAGCCGGCGCGGCGCCTACGGCGGGTACATGCTGGCGCGGCCGCCGGCCGAAATCTCCGTGGCCGATGTCATCATCGCGCTGGAAGGCTCCTTGGTGCAGGTGCCCTGCGTGGCCGAAGGGGATGGCCTGGACTCCGCCGGCTGTGACCGCGAGGGCATCTGCGTCACCCGCGGCGTGTGGCTCAACGTGTACCAGCACCTGGTCGAACTGCTCGATTCCCTCACCCTGGCGGACCTCATCGGCCAAAAATGCACCGAAACCGAACCTGGAGGCAGTTATGGCCATTGACCTGGACAGGGGCGTGTACCTCGATCATGCCGCCACCACCCCGGTGGATCGGCGGGTGGTGGAAGCGATGCTCCCCTTCTGGACGGAGCGGTACGGCAATCCTTCCAGCATTTACCGGCTGGGGCGGGATGCGGCCAAGGCGCTGAACGGTGCACGGGAGCGCATCGCCGGCATCCTGCAGGCCGACCCCTCCGAAATCATCTTCACCAGTTGCGGCACGGAGAGCGATAACCTGGCCATTCGCGGCGTCGCCTTCGCCCAGCGCGCCCGCGGCAAAGGCAGTCACATCATCACCAGCTCCGTGGAACATCACGCCGTGGGCCATACTGTCGAGCAGTTGGTCAAGAAGTTTGGCTTTGAGGCGACCTTCCTGCCGGTGGACCACTACGGTATGGTGGACCCCGACGAGGTGGCACGCGCCATTCGCCCCGATACAGTGCTCATCACCATCATGTACGCCAACAACGAGGTCGGCACCATCCAGCCCATCGCGGAAATCGGCCGGCTGGCGCGGGAGCGCGGTATCCCGTTCCATACGGACGCGGTGCAGGCCGGCGGCGCCCTGCCGCTGGATGTGAACGCCCTGAACGTGGACCTGCTCTCCCTCTCCGCCCATAAGTTCTACGGTCCGAAGGGTGTGGGACTGCTGTATGTGCGCAAGGGGACGCCCCTCTGGCCGATGCAGACCGGCGGCTCGCAGGAGCGCAACCGACGCGCCGGTACAGAGAACGTGGCCTTTGCCGTAGGTATGGCTACCGCGCTGGAGCTGGCCTATGCCGAGCTGGAGCAGACCAACCGCCGGGTCCAGGCTTTGCGCGACCGCCTCATCGCCGGCGTGCTGGAGCGCATCCCTGACGTGGAGCTGACCGGCCACCCCACCCAGCGCCTGCCCAACAGTGCCAGCTTCGTGGTCAAGTACGTGGAAGGCGAGGCCATGTTGTTGAACCTGGACATGAAGGGCATCTTCGCCTCCAGCGGCTCGGCCTGCACCAGCATGTCCCTTTCCCCATCCCATGTGCTGACGGCGATGGGCTTCCCACCGGAAATCGCCCACGGCAGTCTGCGCATGACGCTGGGCAAGGGCAACACCGAGGAGGAAATTGACTACGTCCTCGATGTCCTGCCCGAGATCGTCTCGCGACTGCGGGCCATGAGCCCACTCTATCAGCCGGCGGCATAGGAGGCCCTTCCGAGAATCCCATGGCCCTGCCTGGCGCCCACTACCGCTACTTCCTCTGGCACAATCTGGTCAGCCGGCTGACCCATCACCGCCGGCCGCTCCTGGCCGGTTTCAAGGTCACTCACCGCTGTAACCTGCGCTGCCGGGCATGTCCTTTCTGGCGTCGGCCGGCGGATGATATCCCCTTCGAGAAGGCGGTCGAGGTCCTGGACGCCTTCGAGAGGGCCGGCGTGCGCCTGCTCATCTTTGAAGGGGGTGAGCCGTTCCTGTGGCGGGACGGCGAGCGCCGGCTGGAGGATTTGGTGCAGGAGGCCAGACGGCGCTTCTTCGCCGTGGGCATCACCACCAACGGCACTCTCCCCATCGAGACCTCGGCGGACATCGTCTGGGTGAGCATTGACGGCCTGCGCGAGACCCATAACGCCAACCGCGGCCCGATCTTTGACCGGGTCATGGAGACCATTCGCGCTTCCGCACATCCCAAGATACTGGCGAATGTCACCATCAACCGCCTGAATGTGGACGAGATCCCGGCGCTGGTGCGCTTCCTGGCGGAGGAGCCGAACATCCGCGGCATCACCATCCAGTTCTTCTACCCGTACGCGGAGAGCGAGGACCTGCGCATCTCGCCGGCCCAGCGCCGGCAGGTGTTGGACCAGCTCCTCGCGCTGAAGCGGCAGGGCTATCCCATCCTGGACTCGTACAGCGCGCTGGAGGCGCTCAAGGACAATTCCTGGAAATGCTATGACTGGCTGATCGCCGATGCGGACCCCGACGGCCGTATCCACCTGGGCTGTTATCTCAAGGATCGGGGCGAGATTCACTGCGAGCAGTGCGGCTTCGCCGCCCATACGGAATTATCGCTGGCGTTTGCCGGCAATATCGGCGCCATCTACACCGGTCATAAGGTTTTCGGCTTTC
>JACIWP010000359.1 GCA_014360855.1 Anaerolineae bacterium | reverse complement strand
TTTGGCAAGTCTGGTGGGTGAAAGGGCGTGGATGGGCGGTCACGCCGGCGGGGAGCCCAGCAGTCGCGCCAGCGCCAGGCGCACCAGGTCGGAGATGCTGAGATGCCGGCGCGTGGCTTCCAGCTCCAGCTCCCGCAGTTCGTCCAGGCTGACGCGGAAGGAAACCATTTTGGAGCGCGAGCGGACGGGCCGGCGGATCCAGCGCTGTTCGCCGTAGCGGTTCATGCTCTCCCTCCTTTCGGTCGTGCGGCGGGCACCCGAAACCCGGAATAGAACATTTGTTCTACATTATACGCGGGGGCCGGCGGATTGTCAAATCCGCGCCCCCGCCCCGGACCAGGGACAGCCGCCTACGCCTTGTTTAGGACAAAAGTAGGCCTTGCCAGGTTGCAAAGCGTACATTATAATCGGGCTGTCAACCGAGCCTGCCAGACGCTCGGGGTGCTGGAGCCTGTGCACTGACAGGGTAAGCAGGAAGGGGCGCATTGGAGACACGTCGCGACGTTTCCGCCAAGACGGCCGAGCAGTCCGCCGGCACGCATCTCCAGCCCGGCCAGGTCCTGCGCGGGCGCTACCAAATCCTGCGGGTGCTGGGCACCGGCGGCATGAGCACGGTCTACGAGGCGCGCGACCTGAATTTCCCCAATGTGGTGCGCCGCTGTGCCGTCAAGGAGATCGCCATCGCCCCGACCAAGCCCCTGGTGCTGGCCCAACAGCGGGAGCTGTTCGAGCGCGAGGCCAACTTGCTGGCCAGCCTGAGCCACCCGGCCATCCCCAAGATTTACGACTTCTTCAACGAAGAGGAATACAGCTACCTGGTGCTGGAGCTGATCCATGGGGAGGACCTGGAGACCATCCTGCGCCGGCACGGCGGCCCCCTCCCCCAGTCCATCGTCGTGCGCTGGGCCATCGAAATCTGCGAGGTCCTGCACTTCCTCCACACCCGCCAGCCCGAGCCCATCGTCTTCCGCGACATGAAGCCCTCCAATGTCATGCTCAACGAGTACGGGCATATCGTGCTCATTGACTTCGGCATCGCCAAGATATTCCGCGGGGAAGAGCGCGGCACCATGATCGGCACCGAGGGCTATTCCCCGCCCGAACAGTACCGCGGCATTGCCACGCCCCAGAGCGACATTTATTCCCTGGGAGCGACCTTGCATCATCTCTTGAGCGGGTGCGACCCGACCAAGGAGGCGCCGTTTACCTTCCATCAGCGGCCCCTGCGGCAGTACAACCCCACCGTGTCGCCGGAGCTGGAGGCCATCGTCATGCGCGCCCTGGCGTATGAGGCGAGCGAGCGCTTCGCCACGGCCGAGGAGATGCGGCGCGCCTTACTGCCGCTCGCCGGCCGCCCCGGCCAGCCCGACCCGGCGCTCTTCTCCACGGTGCATATCTCCAGCGAGCCGGCGGTCCAGCCCCTCTGGTCCTTCCGCTGTGAGGATGAGGTGCGCTCATCCCCGCGCGTGGCCGATGGGGTGCTCTATATCGGGTGCTATGATCACAACCTTTACGCCCTGCGCGCCGACAACGGCCAGTTGCTGTGGAAGTTCCCGACCGAAGGGGGCATCGCCGCCACGCCAACCCCCTGGGAGGATCTGGTCATCATCGGCTCGGAGGACGGCGCGCTGTACGCGGTGCTGGCCGCCAGCGGCCGGCAGGTCTGGCGCTTCCCCACGCAGGGGCGGGTGCGCTCTTCCGCCCGCATCGCCTATAACCATGCCTTCTTCGGCTCAGATGATGCGCATATCTACGCCGTGCAGGCTCGCAGTGGCAAACTGCTCTGGAAAGCGGTTACCAGCGGCCCGGTGCGCTCCTCGCCGGCCATCGCCGATGAAATGCTGGTCGTGGGGAGCGAGGACGGATACGTGTATGCCCTCCAGCTCCAACGGGGGGCCCTCCTCTGGCGCTATTTCTGCGGCGGCGGTGTCGTTTCCTCGCCCCTGCTCTGGGAGGACATGGTCATCGTTGGTTCCACCGACCGCTACCTGTATGCCCTAGATGTTCATTCGGGCTGGCCGGTGTGGCGCTTCCGCGCCGATAAGCCCATCATCTCCTCGCCGGCCGGCATGGGCGATACCATCTACGTCGGCGCCGCGGATGGCAACCTGTATGCCCTCGAGTCGGGGAGCGGACGCCTGCGCTGGAAATACAGCACGGGGGGACAGGTCAACTCCTCCCCGGCGGTCGCCGGCGACGCGGTCTATGTGGGCTCCAGCGACGGCGGTGTCTACTGCCTGGATGCCCGCACCGGGAAACTGCGCTGGAAGTTCGAGACCCAGGGGCCGGTCGTTTCCTCCCCGCTGGTGCATGAGGGGATGGTCTTCATCGGCTCGCTGGATCATCATGTGTATGCCCTGCCGGCCGCAGGCTAACAGGGGCACACCAACCATCACACGGGATATGGGGTCAGCACTATGGGCAAGAAACGCCGGACTACAACCGAGGAAGCGGAAACGCCGCCGGCTCCCGCGCCGGTGACGGCGGCGGAAAGCGGCATCCCCTGCGCGCGGGCGCTCTTCAGCATGGCCAGCCACATCGGCATGGTGCGCGAGGAGAACGAGGACAGCGCCTTCGCTTGGCTCCAACA
>JACIWP010000358.1 GCA_014360855.1 Anaerolineae bacterium | reverse complement strand
TCCTTACTCGGACAAAATGCCTGCATGTCGGGGAATATCCCCGGACATGCAGGCAAGTATAGCCTAAAGGCCCGCCGGCGCAAATCAGGGCGCGGGAATCACTACGTGTTTGACGTTGCGATACACATCGCCGGCGTGGAAGACCACCAGATACTTCCCGGTCTGCGGGTTGAAGGAGAGCTGAGGCTCGGTGCCACTGCCGGCGACCTGATATTTGGCATCCATGAGGACGGACTCCCCGCTGGGCCGCAGGGTCCGTGCGACAACGCGGCGGACGCAGGAGGCACAGGCCTGCTCCACCCATACCACCGTGTAGTTGCCGGTGATGGTGTTGACGCCGGCGGCCGGCTTCGGCACGTCCGACAGGTACGAGCCGCTGTTATAGACCGCCTGGGCCTCGATGGTGAAGGGTGCGCCGATGGGCCGGCCTTCGGCGTCCAGCCGCTGGCCGTGCACCGAACGCCATGTCCCCACCGCGTTCAGGTCCATCAGCTTCTGCCACACCACCAGGTATTCGTCCAGCACCGGGTTGTACACCACCTCCGGGAAGCGCTCACAGCCGGGCTCGGTGCTGATGGGGAAGTTGGGTGGATCGCCGATGGGCTTCGCCTGCCCGTCCAGGAAGATGCCGTAAATGTCCATGTTCAGCAGTTCATACCACTGGTTGGTGGGATGGGGGCTGCCGGCGCCGTTGCGGTCGTCCTCCCACACCACCAGGAAACGCTGGCGCCGCGTATCATACGCAATGCTGGTGTACTGCTGGATGCGTTTGGCGTTGCCCACATACTGATGGGTGGTATTGGCCGGGTCCAGGGTAATGGGCAGGTTGCGGCCGAGGATGGCGCCGGTTGCCGAGACGATCTGGGCGTAATTGTCCTTGAAGGTGGTGCGGTCGTTCTCGTCCATGCTGAACAGGCTCGGGAATTGGGTGCGCGCCCGGCCGTCGTGCCATGTGACCAGGAAGACGTTCGCCGGCGGGTAATACGCCACGGCCGGGTGCCACTGATTGTCGTCGTAGGGCGGCGAGGTGAACTTTTCGGAGATGAGGAAGACATCGGTCAGCGGCTCGCCGTCGGCGGTGATGAGCCGGCCGACCACATCGTAGCCGTACTGCGAATAGCCGGGATAGCCGCTGGGCGGCCAGTTCCCGAGGAAGTCAAAGGCATGCTGTTGCCAGACCACCAGATAGGTCTGGTCCGTGGGGTTATAGGCGGCCGCCGGCCACTGCATGCTCAGGACATTGGCGGAGATCTCGATATCGGGGGAGAGCACAGAGCCATCTGCCCCGATGCGCCGGGCGTAGATATCCTTGGCATCACGCGCCCCGTACTCGCAGTAGCGACCGTAAGCAGAGACGTTGCGGCAGTCCGCCCAGACCACCAGGTACTCGTTGCGGTCCGGGTTATAGACGGCGGAGACCTGCTCCTGGTGGTACGGCGCCGGCGTAGGCGTCGGTAGCGGCACAGAGGTGCCGGCCGGCGTGGGCGTGCTGGTGGCCCCCGGTGTGACAGCGGGCGTCCGCGTGGCGGTGGGCGTCGGAGTGGATGTGGGGCCGGCCGTGGCGGTGGCGATGCGCGTCGCCGTGAACGTAGGGCTGGGGGTGGCGGTTGGGGTAGCGCTGGGAGTCAGGGTAACGCCGGCGGGCGGGGTGCCGGTGGGCGTGGCGGTATACGTAGCGGTCGGCGTAGATGTCGGCGTGAAGGTTGCGGTGCCGGCCGGCGCGGTGGGAGTAGCCGTCGGGACACCACCGCACGGCGCCACGTAGCCTGGGATAATGTTGGAGGCCGGCACGACGGCGACGGCATCCAGCCGAGCCTCTGGCTCGCGGGGCCGGATGATAATGCTGTGCGTGCCCGGCTTCAGCCGCAGGACAGGCCGCTGGCCAGTAGAGGCATCCTTGATGGGCTGCCAGATCCAGGTCGAGGTTGGCAGGAAATCCCAACGGAAATCCGGTCTGCCATCCAGCGAAACGAAGAAAGAGTTATCCCCTTCATGGAAAGCAAGGGTGCGCCCCCAGAACCAGTAGTCGGACTCATTCGTCACGCGGAAGGTGATCCGCACCTCGCCGCTACGCTCATTAATAGGACTAATGATATAGCCGCAGGCGGAGGCGCCGGCGTCATAGGCGACGCTCATCGGTGGGATGACCTCGCCGGCCTCGGCCTCCGCGTAGATGATGCCGGCCTCCTGCGCTGAGGTGGGCGTGGCAGAAGGCGTGACCGTGGGGGTGCGAGTGGGCGGAAGGGTCGGCGTCGGCGTCATGGTGCGGGTCGGCGTGGCCGTATGTGTGGGCGTTGGGGTGGGCGTCGGCGGTTTGCCCTCGTAGATGATGGTCAGCATAGGCCGCCGGCTCGCGTCCAGGTATTCGCTGGAGTGGATGTAATATTCGACGCCGGCGGCGTTCACCCCCTCGATGAGGAAGCCGTAATTGGGCTGTTGCTGAGCCGCCCAGCTCTGCACCAGGGCTGTTACATCCAAGGTCACCCAGCCGTCGGGAGAGTCCACATTGGCCGTGGCCATCGGTTGTTGCAGATAGTCCACGCCGGCCATGCTGGCACCGGGCAGTCCCCAGGAAGTGTTCCCCTGAGCCACCTCCCACGTGGCGTCC